>JAJTHU010000027.1 GCA_021300055.1 Nitrosomonadaceae bacterium
CATTCACTTCTTCCAACGTGCCGTCTGCGCGGTGCAGCACCACACCTTCAGACATCGCGTCCACAATAAGGCGGTAGCGCTTTTCGCTCTCAACCAGGGCTGCCTCAACGCGCGCCAAGTCGGTAATGTTTAGCAACGTGGCGAGGATGGTCTTGCGGCCATCGAGGTCAATCACCGCTGCCGAGACTAACGCAGAGATCGTGCTTCCGTCCGCCCCCATGAGGCTCGTTGGGTGGTTACGAACTGAACCCGATTCCTCAAGCCGTGCAATGAACTGCTTGCGCTCGCTGCTCGACTGCCAGCGGAACAACTCGTCAGCCTTGAGGTTAGCCGCGTCCGCAGGCGTAATGCTGATCTCGTTGAGCGCTTCAGCATTGATGTCAATGACCTTGCCGCTCTCAAAGTCAACCAGCACGACCGGCACTGGCGACAAATCAAACGCCGCGCGAAAGCGCGTATCGCTCTCCCGCAGTTGCTCCAAGCTTTGGGTCAGCGCGCGCTCCTTGTTGCTAACTTCGTCTAGCATCTGCACAAAGCTTGACGAAAGCGCGCCGAGTTCATCGCGGTCCTCGCTTTGGGTCAATAGCTCGCTGCGCAGCCTTTGCAACTCGTTAGCCTCGCCTTGTCGGACGCTCGCGCTGTACGCCTGCGTCGCGCGACGAAGCTTGGATAAGCGATCGATGATTTGCTTGGCCCATTGGCCCAGCAGCAACCATAGCAGCGCGAGTAGCAACACACCAGTTGCTGCGAACACGGCGATCACTTGCGCACTCGAAACGGGTTCGGGGAACCGGCGAGTGATCTGCAAGACAGGTGAATCCTCTGCGCCGCGGATCCAACGGACTTCTGCCGTCGCGACCGTAACTTTCTGCGACCAAGATGACCTCGCCAACGAATCGTCGAGCGACTCCGCAACAACCTCGCCCTTCCAGAGCGCGCGAAGGCTGACGCCGGGAAACGTCAAGCGCGTTAGTGCGGCGTTGTCCAAGGGGCCAAGAAAGAGCAGCAGTGCAGGCTCGCCACCGCTCACCAGTTTGGCGCGCACCACACGATAGAGCACCCGAGTTGACTCATCGAAAACCCAGTTGTCAGTGCTTGCGCTGGCGCGTTTGATGAGCGTTGTCGACTTACCGCTTTGGGCACCGTGGCGCGCCACGATGTTCCCGCGCGCGTCTATCAGGGCGGAAATCTCAAACGGGTTATCTGCGCCAAAGCTGTCGAGGAAAGTGGTGAATCGCGCTTGGCGGGTGCGCGGCTCGCTGTCGTTGAGCAGTTGCGTGTAAACGAACTGTGAGCGCATCACGTCAGCGGTCGATGTCCAGCGCCCCTCGATGCTTCTGCCGCGTACCTCAAAGTACCTGGAAGTGTCGCGTATTTTTTCGTCCGCGCTCGCTTGTTCTAGTGTGCGCAACATGTACAACGCGGCGATGGTCACACACGCGAACGAAAGCACGAGCGCGACCAACAGGCGCAGCAACGCTGCACGCCTGAAGGAGGCTAGCGTGAAGGTCGTCAAGTTGTCAATTGAAGTGCTCAAGTTGCTTCGTCAGCTCGGCCGAGCGGTTGGGGATTCGATTGTCGTGTGGAACATGCGCTGTCCTGCACGCAATACTGCGATTCAGTCCGTGACGCCGCTCCAGCGTGTTTCGATCATGCGCTCAATCGGATATGTCTGAACGGCCTCTACCCATTGATTACTCGCACGCACAAACGATTGGGTTTCAGCCAGTTGCTTGCGCGAAAACTTTGTATCGGTTCGGTGGAGTCTGCCATATCGCGCGCGCGCATCAACCAAGGATTGCCTCTCGGTGCTCGAGAGGCCTAGCACGTCTGCCCAGCGCGTAGTCGGATTACGATCTATCCAAGTCAAGGTGGCACCCAGCATCCGCACCATGCGGGCGTGGGTATCGGCGTCGGCGGTAATGCTGCTGCGACGCGTCCCAAGGAATCCCCGCAAAAATCCGAGTCCTGGAATTCGCTGGCTGGGATTGCCCGACGCAAGAAGTTCCACACCGGGTTTTTCCTTAACCAATCGGGTAGCGATGGGCTCGTCGCACATTGTGGCATCGACCGTCTTAGCAATGAACGCAGCCGATTGGCTGTCGTAAGTCTGACCGGTGGCGATGACATCGACTTCGTCGATCGACACGTTTGCTGAGCGCAACACGAACTCGAGCATTTGGTGTGACGTGGTTCGCGAGGACAACGAATTGCTAAACGCGCCGACTTTTCGGCCCTTGAGATCGGCGATGCGGCGGATGCTCGTGCTGCGATCGGATCGCACCAGAAGCGAGTACAGCGGCAGATTGTCGTATGCGGCAATCCCGACCAAGCGCTCTGGGCCTTTGGCGTTGGCTGCCATGGCAGCAGGAAGACCGAAGGCGCCGTACTCGGCGTTGCCGGTGTCAAGGTCCTGAATGACCAACCCACCGCCGCCAACGTACCTCAGGCGCGTCTTAACTCCCTCGGCCACGTCAAGTCCGAGGGCGCTGGCGAGATCAAATGGGATGGAGATGCCGCCGCTTGGGCCCGGCAAGCTGACCGTGACGGTCTTGA
The DNA here is from genome assembly GCA_021300055.1 of Nitrosomonadaceae bacterium. Taxonomy (GTDB): domain Bacteria; phylum Pseudomonadota; class Gammaproteobacteria; order Burkholderiales; family Usitatibacteraceae; genus UKL13-2. The sequence goes on from JAJTHU010000027.1 coordinate 2,557, forward strand.
CATTAGCTTGCGCTGGAGTCGGCACCAACAGAGATGCCATACCCGAGCTCAGCACACCGCCAGCCACGAGCGTCCGCGTTACGAGCGCGCGCCGGTGCGAATCGAACTCGCAGCCAGTCGCCATCGGTACGGACTCGTCGTGCACTCGCTTCAACAATTGCTATCTCTCGGCCAGACACCGACGGCGTGAGGTCGGTGCTTACAAAAGTGGCGCGATCTTTGCGCGCTTAGGTGAGGCTTAGCCTCCTAGGGAGTATGCCGAGAAGGGTGTAGAACAGTATCGGGGATTCACCTAAAGAGTGTGACTTAATACCGGTGAATGGGTAACACGTGGTCACAATCGATTTGACTCCGCCGCAACGCTCTCTAGGGAGGATGGCGGGAGCGAAAAAAAGGGCAGCGTCGCTGCCCTTTTTGTGTGCATCACGCCAACGCGCTCACGCCCCAACGCGTCTAGACCTACATCAGTTGTCGATCTTGATGTTGGCGTCGCGCACGACCTTGCCCCACTTGGCGATTTCGCTGCTGATGAACGCCGCGAACTCCTTCGGTGGCTGGCCACCAGCGATAGCACCGGCTTGCTCCCAGATTTTCTTGATATCGGCATCACCGAGCACCTTGACGGTTTCGTTGTAGAGGCGGTCAACGATCGGCTGTGGCGTGCCCTTGATTGCCCAGACCGCGTACCAAGTCGTCATGGTGAAGTCTTTGTACCCCAACTCAACCATGGTCGGTACGTCAGGCAGTAATGGGGAGCGCTGTGCGGAGGTGACCGCCAATGGCACGAGCTTGCCTGCCTTGATCTGTGCGCTCGAAGACGCCAAGCCATCAAACGCGAGGTCAACGATCCCTGCGAGCAGGTCAGTCATCATTGGGCCGATCCCCTTGTATGGCACGTGCACCATATCGACACCGGCGGAGCGCTTGTAGAGCTCACCAGCGAGGTGATGGGATGCGCCCGAACCCGCAGAGCCGAAATTGAGCTTGCCTGGATTGGCTTTGGCGAACGCTTTGAGGTCCGCTTCTTTTTTGAATGGGTGCTTCGGGTTAATCACCAGCACATTGGGTACGGAGCCGAGGACCGTGATCGGTATGAAGTCCTGCTCGAGCTTGTAGGTTTTGTTCAGATACAGTGACTCAGCGATGGTGTGGTGAATCGCGCCCACGAAGAACGTGTAGCCGTCAGGAGTCGCTTTGGCTGCTGCTGCCGCACCCACGGTGCCGCCCGCGCCGCCCATGTTTTCAACCAAGACCGATTGGCCCAGTGCTTGGCCGAGCTTAGCAGCGTAGGGGCGCGCGAACACATCAGTGCCACCGCCAGCGGGGAATGGGTTGATCAGGCGCAGCGGCTTATTGGGGAAGCCAGCCTGCGCGAATACGCTTGTCGAAAAGGGCAGGGCCGCGGATGCGCCCAGCGCGCCAAGCGCTTGCAGTGTGCGACGTCGATTCATTAGGTCTCCTCGTTATGTGTTGTTGCGTTTTTTGGGTGTGGCAAAAACGTCGCTTGGATCGGGCTAAAGATTTGCGTCTGTTCAATTCAACTTACGCTGCGATTCTAGTCGCGCCTGTTGATGCTGATTGTTGCGCTGCACAGTCACGCAGATACGTCATCGCCGCAGCGACGCCACCGGCCTGGTGCGGCACCTTGGCTAGGCCGAGGCCCATCTCTACCCCGGCCAGCGTGCCCAGCAGGCTTAAGTCGTTGAAGTCGCCCAAGTGCCCGATTCGGAACACCTTGCCCTTCACCTTCGACAGCCCCATGCCGAGCGACATGTTGAAGTGCTTGAGAATGATGTCGCGCACGGCATCTGCATCGACGCCTGAGGGCATCATCACCGCCGTGACGACGGGCGAGTATTCCGCCGGATTGGCGCACAAGATTTCCAGTCCCCACGCACGCACGGCGCGGCGAGTCGCTTCAGCGTGGCGTTCGTGGCGCGCGAATACGTTGGCGAGTCCTTCTTCGTGCAGCATATCGATCGCTTCCCGCAGGCCATAGAGCAGCGTCGTCGCAGGCGTGTACGGAAAATAGCCCGTCTTATTGGCTTCGAGCATCTCATCCCAACCCCAAAACGCGCTTGGGAGTTTGGCGCTGCGTGACGCGGCGATCGCCTTTTGTGAAACCGCGTTAAAGCTCAGGCCGGGAGGCAGCATCAGCCCCTTCTGCGACCCGCCAACAGTGACATCGACACCCCATTCATCATGACGATAGTGGACCGATCCAAGCGAAGAAATGGTGTCTACCATCAGCAATGCAGGGTGCTTTACGGCATCGATCGCTTTGCGCACTGCAGCAATATCGGAGGTCGTGCCCGTCGAGGTTTCGTTGTGGACGACACACACCGCTTTGATGCTATGCGCCTTGTCTTGTGCCAAATGTGCCTCGATGGCGGAAGCGTCAACACCATGTCGCCAATCGCCTGCAATAAACTCGGGGGCGAGTCCGAGTTTCACCGCCATCTTTTGCCAGAGTGATGCGAAGTGACCTGTCTCCACCATGAGCACGCGGTCGCCTGCGGAAAGTGTATTGACGAGCGCGGCTTCCCAAGCGCCGGTGCCGGATGAGGGGTAAATGATGACCGGCTGGGTCGTTTGAAACACCGTTTTGACCGCTGCGAGTACCTCTCGGCCCAGCGCGCCGAACTCCGGTCCACGATGGTCGATTACCTGCCGATCCATGGCGCGCTGAATGCGCTCTGGGACCGCGGTCGGCCCAGGGATCTGCAAAAAGTGTCGCCCCGCATGGTAGTCCGGATTGATGCTCGTCATGTGCTGCGCTCCCTGAACTGGTTCTGATGGTCTATGCTATTCCAAACCGCCATGGAGCATGCTTAACCGATGTCAAGTGTCGTGATACCGAAAATCGGGTTATCGAACGCTACCGCACTCGCCGCGCGCCTGCGCCGCGAATGCGACGCCGAGGTGTACGTCGATGCTGCTACGCGCGGCCGGTACGCAACCGACGCGTCGATCTACCAAATCATGCCGCAGGCGGTAGTGGTGCCGCGTAGCGTCGAGGCTGCACGCATCGCGATGCAATTGGCCAGCGAGGAAGGCGTGCCGATTCTGCCGCGCGGCGGTGGCACGTCGCAGTGCGGGCAAACCGTCGGCGCGGCGCTAGTGATCGACAACAGCAAGTACTGCAACCGCTTGCTCAACGTCGACGCCGACAACCGCCGCGCAACTGTCGAGCCGGGCATGGTGCTCGATCACCTCAATGCGCAGCTAAAGCGCCATGGCCTGTGGTATCCGGTCGATGTTTCCACGTCGGCGCAGGCCACCATCGGCGGCATGGCGGGCAACAACGCGTGCGGCTCACGCTCGATCTTCTACGGCAACATGGTGCACAACGTGGCGTCGATCGAGGCGGTGTTGGCGAGCGGCGAGGTGTTCCGCTTCGACGATTCCCAGCACCAAAACACTAGCAACGGCGGGCGTTTTCAGGCACTTTCGGCTGAAATCGCCCGTATTTGCTTGGGTTTGTCCGACGAAATTGCGGCGCGTTTTCCGCCGCTGCTGCGTCGCGTCGCTGGCTACAACCTCGATATCTTTGCGCCGCAAGATCCGCTGCGCTACAACACCGAGCGTCCCAATCTCGCACACTTGCTGGTGGGTTCGGAGGGCACGCTGGCGTACTTCAAGTCGCTTGAACTCAAGCTCTCGCCGCTACCAAAGAACAAAGTGCTCGGTGTCGTCAACTTTCCAACGTTCTACCAAGCGATGGATTTGACGCAGTACATCGTCACGCTCGGGCCGGTGGCGGTGGAATTGGTCGATCGCACCATGATCGACCTCGCACGCAACAACGCGGCGTTCCGACCGGTGATCGAGACGGCATTGAAGGCGGTGAACGGCGCAGCGCCCGATGCGATTTTGTTGGTGGAGTTTGCTGATGACGACCAACAAACCAATCTCACGAAACTCACACAGCTTGAAGAGTTGATGGCCGACCACGGTTTGCCCGGCTGCGTGGTGCGCATGGAAAACGCCAACCAGCAAAAGCAGTTGTGGGAGGTGCGCAAGGCCGGGCTCAACATCATGATGTCGATGCGCGGCGAGGGTAAGCCCGTGAGCTTTATCGAAGACTGCGCTGTGCCGCTGCCGCACTTGGCGGAATACACACGGCGCCTGACGGAAGTGTTTAGCAAGCACGGCACCACGGGCACGTGGTACGCACACGCCTCGGTCGGCACCTTGCACGTGCGGCCTATCCTCAACATGAAGACCGATGGCGCTAACAAAATGCG
>JAJTHU010000059.1 GCA_021300055.1 Nitrosomonadaceae bacterium
AATGCAAAAATTTATATTTTTATTTATTTTCTTTTTCGCAAGTGTATTCATTTGCTTTTCTCAAGCTGTATCAACATTTGCCGGTTCAGGAGCAATCGGTTCAAACGATGCTGCTGCGCAATTTGCTTCATTCCACTATCCAAGTGGTAATTGTGTAGATGCTAGTGGAAATGTTTATGTTGCCGATCAATACAACAACAAAATAAGAAAAATTTCTCCAGCGGGCGTTGTAACAACTTTGGCTGGCTCAGGAATAGCTGGTGCTGCAGATGGTGTTGGAAATTCGGCTACTTTTAATTGGCCATATGCTATTTGCATTGATCTTTCTGGGAATCTTTTTGTTTGTGATAGGGGTAATAGCAAGATAAGGAAAGTTAACCCTAGTGGAGTTGTTACAACAATTGCCGGTTCTGGCTCACCCGGATCTGCTGATGGTGTTGGCTCTGCCGCAAGTTTTGCTAATCCCTCTGGAATATGCATCAACTCTGTTGGCGATTTGTTTATTGCCGATTTCTCAAATCATAAAATTAGAAAAGTAACACAATCAGGTGTGGTAACTTCATTTGCTGGTTCAGGCGCGCCTGGAGCAACAGACGCTGTAAGCCTTACAGCAACGTTTAACGGACCAACGGGCATCTGTGTTGACCCTTCCGATAATTTTTATGTTACCGAACATTTCAATAACAAAGTAAGAAAAGTAACTTCAACCGCGGTTGTTACAACTTTTGCAGGTTCGGGTTCGGCTGGTGCAACAGATGGAGTTGGCATAACAGCCAGCTTTAATGGAATAACCGGAATTTGTATCGACAATTCCTTAGATCTTTATTTAACCGAGCAATACAATCAGAAAATTAGAAGAATACAAACGGCATCTACTTTAGTAAGTACTTTTGCGGGTTCGGGATTAACAGGTGCAGTTGACGCCTTAAATTTAAATGCCAGTTTCTCTACTCCTAACGGAATTAGTACTGATAATCTAGGCAACTTGTTTGTTTGCGACTTATATAATCAAAAAATAAGAAGAATTGGAAGCTGCTCGGCGCCATGGGCACCATTAGATATTACCGGAAGTCCACAAGTGTGTGCAGGGAGTTCTACCACGCTTAGCGCTACTTGTACAGGAACAACATCATGGTTCAATGTACCAACGGGAGGAAGCGCCATTGCAACAGGTACCAACTTTATAACAAGCAATACACTTACAGCAGGAATCTATACGTTTTATGCTGAGGCTTTGACCTGTACAACAAGTAATACCAGAACGCCAATTGTATTAACTGTAGACCCATCACCAACTTTAACGGTTAATAGTGGTACTATTTGTTCAGGACAAACGTTTACGATCGTTCCCAACGGTGCATCTTCATACACGTATTCGTCGGCATCACCATTTGTTACTCCAATTAATAATTCAACTTACACGGTCACCGGATCAACTAATGGGTGTCAGAGTTCTGTTGTATGTTCAGTTAATGTTAATGCTTTACCAAATGTAAGCGTTAATAGTGGAAGCATTTGTGTTGGGAATTCGTTCACCTTAAATCCAACAGGAGCTTCAAGTTTTACTTTCCCATTAGGCGGTCCTGTAGTTAGTCCGGTAAACACAACCACATTCCCTGTTGTTGGAACAGATGCAGCAACGGGTTGCACTAATTCAGTGGTTTCAACCATTACGGTGAATGTGCCAGGTATAACTGTTAACAGTGGATCCATTTGTATTGGAAACTCATTTACTATGAATCCAACAGGTGGTGTTAGCTATACGTTCTCTTCAGCAAGTGCTGTAGTTACTCCAAGTGCTAATGCTACTTATACTGTTAGTGGTACAAATAGTTTTGGCTGTATTGGTTCAGCTACAAACAGTGTATCAATAATGCCGTTGCCAACCATTACGGTTAATAGCGGAACGGTTTGTGCCGGCAAATCATTTACCATGAATCCTAATGGCGCACAGACATATTCTTATTCATCGTTCACTTCCGTTGTCAATCCTACCCTTAATAGTACCTATACCATTACAGGTTATAGTAGTTTTGGGTGCAGTGCAAATGCTATTAGCACCGTGAGTGTATTAGCTAATCCTGTTGTTGCTGTAAATAGTGGTTCTATTTGCGCAGGTAATTCATTTACCATGAATCCAACAGGAGCATTAAGTTACTCGTATTCATCGGCCTCGGCAATTGTTACACCCATTGTAAATTCAAATTATACAGTTACAGGCTCTGATCAATATGGATGCATCGGAATAGCTGTAAGTCATATAACAGTTCAAAGTTTACCTAACATTATTGTAAATAGTGGAAGCATTTGTGCCGGTCAAGTTTTTACCATGAATCCAAACGGCGCTTTAAGTTATACATATTCTTCCGGCTCTTCTACTGTTAACCCAACTGCTAATTCAGTTTATATAATTACAGGCATAAACGGAAACGGTTGTGTGAATACTGCTACAAGTTCAGTTACAGTTAATCCTTTACCTTCAGTTTCTATATCTGCTAGTCAAAGTCTAATCTGTGGACCGCAAACTGTTACTTTTAGCGCTTTTGGAGCCAATACGTATAGTTGGAATGTATTTCAAACAACACAACCCATAACGTTTATTCCAGTGTCAACAACTACCATCATAGTATGGGGAAATGACATGAATGGTTGCGTCAATTCAGCATCGTTTACAATTGTGGTTTCTAATTGTACAAACCTTAATGAATTTGAAAATCAACTAAATCTCAATTTATATCCAAATCCAACAAATGGCAAATTATTTATAAGTACATCTGATAATGAGCCGTTATATTTGGAAATATCAGATCTTGCAGGTAAAATCATTGTTAGTGGTTTATTAGATGATACCGAAAAAGAATTAGATCTCACAAGGTATGATAGTGGTATTTATCTG
>JAJTHU010000061.1 GCA_021300055.1 Nitrosomonadaceae bacterium
CATCCTCAAGGAAGGCAAGAAGCGCCAGATTCGCCGCATGTGCGAAATGGTAGGGCTGAAGGTCGTGGGCTTGAAGCGCATCCGCATCGGGAAGGTGATGTTGGGCGATTTGCCTATGGGGAAATGGCGCTATTTGCGGGAAGATGAGTCGTTTGCGTGACGTGTAATGCTCGATGCTTAATGCTAAGTGCTTGATGCTTAACGCTTGACGTTATTAACGTGTTGCGTTAATATTGGACGATGTCAATCAAGACGTTTGCGTGCAAGGATACTCAGGCTCTTTTTCGCGGCACGCGTATTAGGCGCTGGGTGAACATTGAGCGCGCGGCGCTTAGAAAGCTTGAGCAGTTGGACTGGTCATCAGTTCTGCAAGATCTGCGCGTTCCACCCGGAAATCAGCTCGAAGCACTTCGAGGCGATCGAAAAGGGCAGTACAGTATTCGCATTAACGATCAATGGCGGGTTTGTTTCCGCTGGCATTCAGGTCACGCGCTCGACGTCGAAATTGTCGACTATCACTAATGAGGGAAGCCATGAGAACTGTAGCGCCTGTCTCTCCGGGCGAAATGCTCGAAGAAGAATTTCTGAAGCCGCTTGGGATTACCAAGTACAGGCTCGCCAAGGACATTAATGTACCCCCGCAGCGTATCGGTGACATCATCGCGGGCAAGCGCTCAATCACGGCTGATACTGATTTGCGCCTGTGCCGCTATTTCGGATTGAGCGACGGCTGGTGGTTGCGGGGTCAGGCCAACTTCGACTCGGCAATCGCGCGCGAGGCGCTGGCGGACGAACTCGCCAAGATTGAACCGTGCGTTAAGCTGGCTGCTTGATCTCAAGTTAAGCGCACCAGTCAATGTATCGCCCTATAATCCGCGCTCTTTGTCATTGGCGCAGCCTTTGCGCTACTCCACGTTTCCGTAAGGCCACGCCATGAAATTTCGCTTTCCCATCGTCATCATCGACGAGGATTTCCGCTCCGAGAACACCTCTGGTCTCGGCATCCGTGCGCTGGCTGCTGCCATCGAAGCAGAGGGCATGGAAGTGCTCGGCGTTACCAGCTACGGTGACCTCTCCCAGTTTGCGCAACAGCAAAGCCGCGCGTCAGCATTCATCCTCTCCATCGACGATGAGGAATTCACCCCTGGGCCAGAGCTTGACCCGGCGGTGTTGAACCTGCGTGCGTTCATTGAAGAGATCCGCTTCAAGAACGCGGACATCCCGATTTATCTATACGGTGAAACCAAAACCTCGCGGCACATCCCCAACGATATCCTGCGCGAGCTGCATGGCTTCATCCACATGTTTGAAGACACGCCAGAGTTCGTGGCGCGTCACATCATCCGCGAAGCGAAGTCTTACCTCGATGGTTTGGCGCCACCGTTCTTCCGCGCGCTGGTGCATTACGCACAAGATGGCTCTTACTCTTGGCACTGCCCCGGTCACTCGGGCGGCGTGGCGTTTTTGAAGTCGCCCATCGGGCAAATGTTCCATCAATTCTTCGGCGAGAACATGCTGCGCGCCGACGTTTGTAACGCAGTGGAAGAGTTGGGACAGTTGCTCGACCACACGGGCCCGGTGGCCGCCTCTGAGCGCAACGCCGCGCGCATCTTCAATGCCGATCACTGTTTCTTTGTCACCAACGGCACGTCCACCTCAAACAAGATGGTGTGGCACGCTAACGTCGCGCCGGGCGATACGGTGTTGGTTGATCGCAACTGCCACAAGTCGATCCTGCACGCGATCATCATGACGGGTGCGAATCCGGTGTTCCTGATGCCGACGCGCAATCACCTCGGCATCATCGGTCCGATTCCGCTCGAGGAGTTCTCGTGGGCGAGCATCCAGAAGAAGATCGACGCCAATCCGTTCATCACGGACAAGAAGGCGAAGCCGCGCATGCTCACCATCACGCAATCGACCTACGACGGCGTGCTCTACAACGTCGAGATGATCAAGGGTGAGCTTGGCGATCAGGTTGAAAACCTGCACTTCGACGAAGCTTGGCTGCCACACGCGACGTTCCATAGCTTTTACAAAGACATGCACGCCATCGGCGACGTGAACAACGGTCGTCCGCGTCCTAAGGACGCGATGATCTACGCCACGCACTCAACGCACAAACTGCTGGCGGGTATTTCGCAGGCGTCGCAAATTTTGGTGCAAGAGTCCGAGACGCAAAAACTCGACCGCACGCGCTTCAACGAAGCGTACCTGATGCACACTTCGACCAGCCCGCAATACGCCATCATCGCCTCGTGCGACGTGGCTGCGGCGATGATGGAGCCACCTGGCGGCACGGCCTTGGTTGAAGAGTCGATCACCGAGGCGCTCGATTTCCGTCGCGCCATGCGCAAGGTCGATGACGAATGGGGCAAAGATTGGTGGTTCAAGGTTTGGGGCCCGGATAAGCTCGCAGAAGAGGGTATTGGTAACCGAGATCAGTGGATGCTCAAGGCCAACGAGAAGTGGCACGGCTTCGGTAATCTCGCGCCGGGTTTTAACCTGCTCGACCCGATCAAGTCAACCATTATCACCCCGGGCCTGGATGTATCAGGCAAGTTTGCCAAGACCGGCATCCCTGCGTCGATCGTCACCAAGTTTTTGGCGGAGCACGGCGTCATCGTCGAGAAGACCGGCCTGTACTCGTTCTTCATCATGTTCACCATCGGCATCACCAAAGGCCGTTGGAATACCTTGCTCACCGCCTTGCAGCAGTTCAAGGATGACTACGACAAGAATCAACCGATGTGGAAGATCTTGCCGGAGTTTGTCGCTGCACATCCGCGCTATGAGCGCGTTGGCCTGCGTGACCTTTGCCAGCAAATCCACGACATGTACAAGGCGCACGACATTGCGCGCCTCACGACCGAGATGTATCTGTCGGACATGCAGCCCGCCATGAAGCCCGCCGATGCCTTCGCCAAGATGGCCCATCGCGAACTTGATCGTGTGCCCATCGACGATCTCGAAGGCCGCATCACCGGCATCTTGCTCACGCCTTATCCGCCAGGCATTCCACTGTTGATTCCTGGCGAGCGTTTCAACCGTACCATCGTGCAGTACCTCATGTTTGCGCGTGACTTCAATGCCAAGTTCCCTGGCTTTGAAACCGACATTCACGGCTTGGTCGAAGAAGAAGTCGATGGTGAGTTGCGCTATTACGTGGACTGCGTCCGCGCGTAGCACCAGGATTCTTATTCGAAGCTAATTCATGAGTGAAACCGAAAAGCCGCTC
>JAJTHU010000025.1 GCA_021300055.1 Nitrosomonadaceae bacterium
CATCTATCAATAGTCGAGCGATTACGCGTGCCTTTGATCGGTTGGTGGCATCTAGGGCGCTATCCGCTGCGACCAGAGTGGGCCAATACGAGAGAGGACGGTAAGAGAAATCGAAATCCATGGTCATGACTTTCGCCTATCATTGATCACATGTTGCGCTGATTTTTGGCGACGGCGCCAACAATCATTGCGTAGTATCCGCCAATGAATCCATCAACGCATTTGAACTCAGTAATCTTGGATCCAATTCATCGGCAATCCCCTTAGCCCAAGACACCCATTCCGCTAACCTCGCTGCATCAGTAGCTTCGCCGACGCCGGACTTGCCGGCCAGTACCTCAGCGACTAGGCTGCGAATTGAGTCCGCTTTCTGCATGTTTGTCGCCTGTCGCAGTAACGTAGCAATGCGGTGTTTTCTTTCGCGTTCAAGTCGGAGCGCCGTCTGGCGCTTTTCCTCAAGCTTTTGAAGGCGAAGGTCTTCTTCGTACTGAGCGAGTTGCTTAATACTCGCTTCGTGACAACGAACTTTCCACTCACGGAGCTCCAGTTCGGCGGCAGTCATCAGCGTATTGACGATTGCGACAATGTGCTTGGATAGATTGCCGACCTCAACTTCATTCCAAGTCGACTGCAACCCGAGACTTGGAGACAATTGCTGAATTTCCAAAACCAGCTTCTCCGAGACAAGAGGAGCGGTGTCATATCCGGTGTATGGCTTCCGCCTTTCACCGTCACGAATGGTGAATTTCATATGTTGGTCGCCAATCTTGACGTGATATTCATCCGCTTCAAATGGAAACCGTTGAGGCTGGCAGCCCGACCGCGCAAGGACGCTGAAAAGTGCATTGACGTTGCCCGCACCGTTACCATTCGAAATTGGAGTTTTACCATTCATCGTTATAGCAATAACATTGACGATTAGATTGGTTGTCGCTGGTCGCTGCCGCAAGTAACAAGTGTGCAAACACAAAACGGAAGCCCCTCGAAGACGAGCCGTTCAAATAAAGTGTTGAAGTACAATGGCCTCCATCAATGGGGGCCATTTTTTTGGCAAAGATCAGGCCGCATCCACGAGTTCCAGCCGAGCATGAGGGGTTGCAGGTCAATCACTGCAAGAATCCCCATTGCGCAAACTTTGGCGTCCCGGCGCCGGAATCCAGGGGCCGAAAGGGCCTGAAACCCGATTTAATCGGTGCCTACACGGTCGCAGGTAACAGCGAGAACGGGCGGTTTCTCACTTGTGGCCTGTGTGGACGCACGGCGGTGCTTTACAGCAACGTCGGTATCGCGGACGAAATCAAACGATTTGACATCCGCGCGGAACGCGCGGCGAGCACGGGATGCCCGAATGAGAGCTGTGATGCCTTTGGCTCCACCGTCGTCTCGACTCCCGATGCCTACTACCGTCATGGACACACCGCCGCAGGAGCCGACCGATTCCGATGCCGAACCTGCGGCAGCACCTTCTCCGCCGCGGCACCGGTACGACGTCAACGACGACCCGAACTGTCGATTCAGGTCCTCAAATTGCTGGTGAACAAGGTCCCGATGCGCAGGATCTGCGAAGTGCTCGATCTCAATCCCGCAACGCTCTACAACAAGATAGGATTCCTCGCCGAAGTCGCCAGTGAACAAAGCGCTCGGTTTGAAGCTCGGCTCAGCGACCCGGCGCACGCCCCGTCCCGGGCGTACGTGAGCGCCGACCGCCAAGATCATGTTCTGAACTGGGGCACCCAACTCGACCGGCGCAACATTTGGCTAGGCGCGCTCGCGGCCGTTGAGAACAAGACGGGCTACGTCCTTGGTATGCAGCTCAACTTTGATTCATCGCTAAACGCCGAAGACGTCGAGGCAGACGCAATTGCGTGCGGTGATTATGATTTGCCCTTGCCGTATCGCCGCTACGCGAGACTCTGGTTACGGCGTGAATACAAAGAGACAACAGGCGCGCTCAAACCGGTAGAAGGATTCGATATGGGCGTACAGCTTAAGTTACCTCACTCGGGCCTACAGGTCCATCTGCAGTACACGCAACAAGCGCTGATGTTCCACGTCCAGCGGCTACTTCAACATGTCGACAAGGTAAGGCTCTTCGTGGATCGAGATCCCGGCTTTGCGAGCGCTTGCATGTCTCCGTTCAAGGCGCAAATCCGAGCGCGACGCGCCGAGGTCTTCGCCATCGGCGGGCCAAAGTCCATGACCATGGCACAGAAGAAGGTCGTCATCGCGCAATACAACCGTGAGTTCGAACGTTTTGTTGGCGCTACTTACGATGCCGCCAGCAAGAATCTTCGACACCTCTATGTCCGCCAACACCTTGAAGCATGGCTTGCACAGCGCAAGTCAGGCGACCCGTTTCGGTATCCGCTTGCTGACATGGCCGAGCCTGGCAAAGACGTTTGGCACTTGACGGACTTCGGCGAGATGGATCTGGACCATCTGGCAAATCTTTACATGCGCGTCTCGTTGCGAGGCGTAGACCGGTTTTTCATGCAAGTCAGGCGCCGCCTCTCGATACTGGAGCGCCCCATCTCCACCGGCAACAGCAACTATCGTCGGTGGAACGGCTATGCCGCCTACAGTCCGTTGGTGGCCGAACGGGTGCTGCGCATTTTTCGCAGCTATTACAACTTGGCGTTGGTCGGCGAGGACCGAAAGACTCCTGCGATGCGGCTTGGCCTGACCGATCAGCCGGTGCCCTTAGCGGATTTGGCGACTTTTCCTCGCGTCCCGAGACCATAGCGCTCGATCGCACGCTTATCGGCGAGCTCAATCAATCGCCGCGGATCATCGGCCAGATCGAGCCGGTAAAGATAAATGAAGTACTGTGCGAGACACTGGCGCAGTCTCACCTGCCAAATCCACTGGCGGCCGACTTGCTTCATGCCGAATTCCTGCGCCACCACCTCGGCCTGGCTTGGCGTGAACGCGCGATTGGGCCGGGCATCAAGGGAGACGAACGTGTTCCATTCGACATCTTGATCGACCTCAACAGGAGCCGACATTTCAATCGGCTTCGCACGAATGAAGCGCTGCAATACGAGGTCGATGAACTTCGCTTCGCTTTCGTCGAAGACGCGCGCGTGCCAGCGTGTGCCGCCAAAGACTAAGGCATGCGGCCAGATGCGGCGCTCCCGCGGTTTGCCATTGCGCAGTGACTGATACGTGACCGCGAGTCCGGTCCGCGATGAGATGGCGCGCGTGATTGTGTTCAGTACGGCCGATTCCAGCTTCCCCTTGGGCTGAGGAACCGCATCAGCAGCCACCATGCCAGCCATCGCCGGCACGGTGGCTGACTTATCGCCATCGGTGAAGGTCCGGAGCAGTGCCAAGTATTCCTCCGCCGACCCCTTGCCAATACGCGGTTTGAAGGTCGGCAGCGGGCGGTATACCCGCGAGCGCTCGTCGTATTTAATGTTGCCCGGGAATGTGTCCTTGTAAAGACGAAAGTCCTTGGTCACATGGTTGCCGCTGACGTTGAACACGCGCGACACGCGCGGCCGGTCCACCGCACCTTCCCAATAGGCAACGGACTCTATGAAGGTGAGTCGCTGGCGTTGCGAGAAACCCAAATTGTCGAGCGTTCGAATCAAACGATTGTCCTAATCATTTCGCGTATGGTAATGGTTTTGCGTAGTGTAATCATTTTGCGCGCCATACGCAATGTGATTGACTCGCATTTCCAAAGATGATATCTTATCGGCGCAATGGCTACCACCACATCTTCTTCGTCAACGACCGACCGTTGGCTGCAAAGCCTAGGCTACGACGGCTCGGTGGGTGTATTACATCGGCGCGAAGATGACGTCCCCGCCGACCATCCGTATGCACGCGAACTTGCGCTCATGCTCAAACGCGGCGGAGACATCGGCTCATCTGCCGTCTTCGAAGTGGATCATGTACCAGCTGTCTGCTTCATCGATGCGGGTGACAGAGGCGCTGTGAGCGCGGCATTGATCAACGAAGTGCGACGCAAGATCTGGAACCAGAATCTCGTTGCCATCATCTTGGTCATCGAAGGCGATGAGGCTCACGCGTACGCAGCCCCTCGCCAAATCGCCGACACGGTTCCGCTTCACTTGAACGAGGCGTCAGTAACCGGCCCGTTCTCGGCGGCCGACATTGCCACTGGCGACATCTATACGCGTCTGCCACGCTGGTTCGAGCGTAAGCACTGTGTGGACCGCGTGCTGCTCGATAACCTCGGGGTTGCCGTCGACAAGCTCTGTGAGGAGGGACTCACCAAAGACCAAGCGCAACTCGTTCTCGGTAAGTGCATCTTCGTCTCCTATCTTGAAGACCGAGAGATCGTCGCGGACGAGTACCGGGCGAAGAATCATTTATTGAAGCTCGCCGCGTTGCTAAAGGATGCCGACGCTAAGGGGCTTGACCGGCTTTTCCGGCAACTCAAGTCGGACTTGAACGGCGATATGCTCGAAATCGAAGGCGGCGCCAACGTAGACTGGCGTAACCTCAATGTCAGCGCCTTCGACCTACTTGCAAGGTTTCTGACGCAAACAGACCTTATCTCCGGTCAGCAGTCATTTTGGCCGTACGATTTCAAGTACATCCCGGTCGAACTTGTCTCGGGTATCTACGAGACGTTCCTGGGTGAACATCAGGTCGCCAACGGCGCCGTCTATACGCCGCGACATCTCGCTTCACTGGCCGTTGAAGAGGCCTTCCGTGATATCAAAGCGCCGTGGAAAGAAGTCGTACTCGACGGTGCCTGTGGCTCGGGGATCCTGTTGACGACCGCCTACCGCCGCATGTTGGGGGCGGCGCGCGCCGCGCAGTTGAAACCGCTGACCTACGAGCAACGACAGCAAATTCTTTTGGATGGTATTCGCGGTGGCGACATCTCGCTCGCCGCGTGCAAGGTGACCGCGTTCAGCCTCTACCTAGCCTTACTAGAAGATTTAGCGCCCAGCGACATTGCCAAGTTGCAGGCAGACCATCAAGTCAAGTTGCCGAAGCTACTCGACAAGATCATCAGCACTGGCGCGAAGGGGGATTTTTTTGCGGCCAACCATCCGGCTGCCAGCACAGCGTCCGCGTCGATCGTGATCTCGAACCCGCCTTGGAACGAGCCGGAGGACACGGAGGAATTGCTGCCCTACGAAGTATGGTGGAAAGAGCGATTCGGCACCGTGCTGCCGCGGCGGCAGATCGCGCTCGCCTTCGCAAGGCGTGCCACTGATGCGTTGAAGGCCGGCGGGCGCCTCTGCCTCATCATGCCGGTCAGTACGCTCGGCGCCGCCAACGCGGGCAGCTATCTAAGGAGCTGGTTTGAAGAACTGCAGCCCGAGCGAATTTTCAATCTTGCCGACCTGCGCTTCGTCCTGTTCGATACCGCGGCCATCCATCCGACCGCGCTGGTGACCGGCGTCAGGCGCGCTACGGCCGATTGCGGCCGCATCCCGGCGCGCGAAGCGTTCGACTACCTGGTGCCCAAGGCTGATATCGCACTCGCGTTCGGGCGCCTGACCGTCCATAGCAGCGACCGGAAACGCCTTTTCGTGCACGCCGCCTGTCAGGATGCGGAAGTGCTGCGCACCTACTTTTGGGGCAACGAGCTCGATGAAGCGCTTATCGCCCGGCTTAGGCTGTCCGGCACAATCCACGACCACACGCGTGGCGACAACGCGCGTTTCGTGGCTTGTAAGGGATTTCACCTCACCGACAACGCCAAGGCGTCCGTAAGTCCCGGTCCATTGAAGTCATATCGGTTCATGTCGACCGCGAGGGGCGCGAGTCGCTACCCGAAAGACCGGTTCTTTATCGGCGACCACGACCTCGTGGACTTTCCGCGAGACATCACCCACGTTGCGGACCACG
This sequence comes from Nitrosomonadaceae bacterium, assembly GCA_021300055.1. Classification (GTDB taxonomy): domain Bacteria; phylum Pseudomonadota; class Gammaproteobacteria; order Burkholderiales; family Usitatibacteraceae; genus UKL13-2. Next base: position 5,839 of record JAJTHU010000025.1, read on the forward strand.
GCTCCAAAGATGGACAAGCGTTCGATGGAGTACGCGTGCTTTTCCCTGACGGGGCAGATAGCCGCACGCTGGAAGTGCGCGCCTGTTTCACGCAGCAACCCCTTTGCTTCACGCAAACGGTGGGCGCGATTATCGACCGGGAGGGTGACGCCCAGCTCATGAAGTTTCTGACCGTCTACCTGCGTTCTCGTCTCGCGCGATATCTGCTTTTCTACACGACGTTCTCACTCGCGATGGAACGCCCCCATGTGAAGATGAAGGAGATCGCCAATCTCCCTTTCCCACTGCCGGATGAGCACATCAATCCCAAGCATGCGATCAACATCATCGAAGAAGTGTCCGAGCTGCTAAAGCCTTTCCGGCAGGTGCGCGACGTATTGGGCGATGCCGATTGGGTAAAGGTGCGTGGTCGGCTGGAAGAGCTTGTCTTCGACTATTTCGGTGTCTCTGCCACCGAGCGGCGTGTCGTCAATGAAACCTGCGACTATTTCATTCCTAGTCGCCAGCCAACCAGTTTCGCGGTGCTGCGTCGGCCGCTGGCGGGCGGACCGACGGTTGACGACACCTCAAACTACGTTCGCATCTTGAAGAAAGAGCTCGAGTCGTGGCGGGACCGCTTCGACGGGGAAGGTCGCTTTCAAGTCGCGGTTACGCGCGGCGGCCAAGGCATGGCGACGGCACCCGCGGTCGTACGCCTTCGGATAGCAGAGCACAGCCCCATGGACGCAGATGCCAAGTTTGACGGCATGAGTGTGTTGCTCGACGCAATCAAGGGTGAAGATATCTACCCAAACGTTCATAACGACGCTTACAGCCTGGCGTCGGATTTTCTGGTCCACCGCGACGGCGATCTTTACCTCGTAAAGCCCATGATCAAGCGCCTGTGGCTTGCCGGCGCGGCGGCCCACGACGCGTTTCGCGTCGTGCAGGCCGTTCGAGGCACAAGTCAAGTTCAGTAGACTGAATGGTGACCCGCGCGCGACACTTTTCGTTGCTGTCCGACCCAAAGTGGCAACAGGCGCTGGGGCGGAAGGACACCGTCGATAAGGTCCTCGAGTTCGTGGTCGGCCATTGGGCCACGCTACAAAAGAACCCGCCTGCCGACATGGCGTTCACGAATCCGGAACCCAAGATCACAAAGTTCTTCGGGCTCTCGCTTCGTAAGCACGCACTTTCGCATGGCATCACCGGGATCTTCATCGTCGAACACAACGTCGCTGAGATCGACGAGATCAAGCAGGAGCTGGCCTCGCGCGGACGAACCGACATCACCTACTTCAGCAACGCGCTTGCGCCCGCGTTGGAATTCGTTTTTGAATGCAAGAAGCTCGTTCCGCCGCCCGTCGGCAAATCGTCCCGGCGCCAGTATGCGGAACACGGCGTGCTGCGCTTTGTGAATGGCATCTATGCGCGCGATGGTGACATTGGTTTCATGATCGGACTCGTTGACGAGGCCACCAACATCGGTCCAACATCAAAAGCGTTGACGCGAATGATGCAGGGCGGCGATATGGCTTCCCTTCTGAGGCTGATTACCGACGAGAACGGCGAGGTGGTGTCTGAACCATCAACCCGATTTGCCGCCTGCCAGTTCGAAACGCAGCACGCGCGCGACCATATAGAGGGTTGTCCAGACGTGGTGCTCGGGCACTTCACATTTGCGCACCGACGTTAACGCGAGTTCCGGCGAGGTTGGCCGCCGCTGATGGCGAACGCTATCGGTGAGTACCAGAGATATGTGGCTTAGACATCCTCTGTTTGTTGGACGTTGGGGGCGAGTTGCTGCTGGCGATTTTCACCAAGATTCCGCAGTCCTTCGCCCGCTGAACCGAGCGGCACTGTCTTCTCAGTGATCGCAATTCCTTTTCCAACTTGGTGAATGCGGCGATACGAGCGGTGACATGGCCGATGTGCTCATCTAGCAAAACGTTTACCTCACCACAATTCGCTTCAGGCGCATCACGAAACTGTAGCAACACGCGAATCTCATCCAATGTCATATCCAGCGAGCGGCAGCGGCGCACGAATCGTAAACGCTCAACGTGCTGATCACCGTAATGACGATAGTTGCTGTCGGTACGCCGCGGCTTTGGCAGAATGCCGATCTTTTCGTAGTAGCGGATGGTGTCTATCTCTGAATCCGTTGCCTTGGCCAATTCGCCGATGCGCATGTTTCTCTCTCCTCGTTATGCCGCGTTTAGCGGCTGGAACGCGATGATCGTCGCGCCGGTCAACATGACCGCCACGCCTGCGAGGTCCCATCGACTAGGCGACACCCCATCCACAAACCAAAGCCAGCCAACCGCGACGGCGACATATACGCCGCCATATGCCGCATAGACACGCCCCGCAGCGGCCGGATGCAGCGTCAGCAACCAAACAAAAATTGCTAAAGAAAACGAAGCGGGCAGCAACAGCCAAACGCTCTTGTCATGCTTTAGCCAAAGATACGGCAAGTAGCAGCCGACGATCTCGGCAATCGCAGTCGCGGTAAACAGCAACAAAATTTTGAAGTAATCCACGATGAGGTCCATATTGGCGAGTTGGATTCTCGACAGCAACGGCGGAGTCAATTATTGCTTGGGAATGACTTCAAGTTCCGGTGCGGGCGCTTTCAACTCGCGACGAGATTGGCCAAGCTTGGCAACTTCATGCCAATCGACGCGTCCCTTTTCGCAGATTTGAGATACCTTGATCGGATATTTGCCGACCTCAGTGGGAACACGAGCGAATACCGTGAATTCCTCATAAAAATCATCCGGCAAGCTACCGCCCGACCATGTGGCGCTGCGGATGGCTTCCGTGATTTGCATGCCGTGCGTCTCAACTGGCTTGTCCAATTTTTCGCGTTTGACGTCTAGCTTCCAGCCAGCCTTGGGGGCTGGCCGTGGCATG
>JAJTHU010000344.1 GCA_021300055.1 Nitrosomonadaceae bacterium
AGGTGATCACCTTTTACGCGCCGCAACCTAACTCACTGGAAGCAATACTGGCGAGCGCAAACCGCAAGATGAGCTTCGTTGACTTTTCGCAGGCACGCCCGACAACGGGAAACGAGTGGATTTTTTCCCCGATCAGCGCCAAAGACTGGGGTACCGTGCCAATTACGTTCGTTCCGCGTAACGTATTCGACGCAGTTCTGTACATCGATGACGTAACGCCGCCGAAGTACTTGGGCAGCAAATAGCGCTGCACGATTCTTGTAGCTTGGTGCCTTAGGCTAAGCCAACCCCAACATCAATTCGATGTTCTGCAACGCCGCCCGCCCCGCGCCTTTACCGAGATTGTCGTGGCGCGCCATCAACACCGCCTGCTGATTCTTCGGGTTCTCAAACACCGATAGTTCCAACCAATTGGTGTCGTTGTACACCTCAGGGTTGTATTCGGAGGCGGGCTCAGTGGTGAAGGGCTTCACGTCGATGTGCGCGCAGCCGGCGTAGTGCGCAGCAAGTAAGTCGCGCATCGCCACACCGGTCGTGGCTTTCGGCAACGCCCATAAATGCAGCGGCACTTGTACCAGCATGCCCTGTTTGAAGTTGCCGACCGATGGCGTGAACAGCGGCGCATGGTCAAGCCCCGTGTACTTCTGCATTTCCGGCAAATGCTTGTGCGATAGCTTCAGGCCGTAAGCCATGAAGTTGGTTTTATTGTCTGCCGACTCGAATGCCTCGATCATTTGACGACCGCCGCCGGAATATCCGGACACGCCCCATACCGACAGTGGGTGATCAGCGGGAATAACGCCTGCATCGATCAGCGGACGCACTAGCGCGATAAAGCAGGTTGACCAACAGCCGGGGTTGGCGACGCGACGCGCGCTGCGTACAAGCTTGCTATGTTCGCGAGTGAGCTCTGGAAAACCGAATACCCAATCGGGGAGCACACGATGCGCTGTTGAGGCGTCGAGCACTTTGGTGTGCGCGTTGTTGGTGCTATCGATCATCGCGACAGACTCGCGCGCGGCGTCATCGGGCAGGCAGAGGATGGCTAGGTCGACAGCATTCAGCAGACGTTTGCGCTCGGCAAGGTCTTTGCGCTTCTCGGGTGCAATGCTGACGACCTCAACCCCACCGCGTGCGTCGAGCAACTCACGGATCAACAGACCCGTGGTGCCATGTTCGCCATCAATGAATACGGTGGGGGATGCCATGCGGATCCTCTACGAGTGCCAGCGATTAAACAACCGCGAGCAGCGATTCTGCGTTCGACACTTCAAACTTGCCCGCCGCTTCAACCGCGACATGCTTAACGACACCATCTTGTACGACCATTGCGCAGCGTTGCATGCGAACGCCGAAGTTGCGCGCGGTCAGGTCGAGTTCAAGCCCAAGCGCCTTTGCCCACGTTGCGGAGCCATCGCCAAACATACGCACTTTGCCTTCGGTGTGCTGGTCTCTCGCCCAGGCGCCCATGACGAATGGGTCGTTGACAGACACGCACCAAATCTCGTCGACGCCCTTGGCCTTGAAGTCGTTGTAGTGTTTCACGTAACCTGGAACATGCTGTGCCGAGCAGGTGGGCGTGAATGCGCCGGGCAATCCGAAGATCACAATTTTCTTGCCCTTAACCAAATCGTCCACTTGAAAGCTATTTGGGCCAAGTGAGCAGCCTTCGGTCTCGACCGCGATGAATTCGCTCAAGGTGCCGCTGGGGAGTTTGTCGCCGACTTTGATCATGATTGTGTCCTAAGTAGTTGGTGTTGAATCGAAGAGCCAGCTTGTTCAAATTCGTTGCGAGCGAAGGTCAGGCAAGGCGGAGAGAGGCGAGAAACCGGAGTGTATGTGGTTATACATGAGGATTTTGAGCCTCTTTCCAACGCCGCATCACCGAGCGCAGCAGAATTTCAACAAGCTGTTAGGTGGAGTAGGTGAACGAATCCGCGAAGAACTCATCTTCCGGCAGACCGCGTTCAAAAAAGGATTTTTGACCGATTTCAATCATGGCCGGCGCGCCGCAGGCGTAAACCTGGTATCCGGCGAGCGAATGAAAATCGTCGACGATGGCTTGATGCACAAAGCCCGTGCGCCCTGCCCAATTATCCTCCGCTTTGGGGTCTGACAAGACGGGGATGAATGTGAAGTTCGGGTACTCGCGGGCCCACTGCGCGGGCAGGTCAGCCATGTAGAGATCGGTTCGCGAACGGCAGCCCCAGTACAAAACCATCTCACGATCGATGTGTTTGAAGAACGCGTGTTCAAGCACGGCCTTGATTGGGGCGAAGCCTGTGCCACCTGCCATGAAGATGATCGGTTTGTCGCTATCTTCACGCAGGAAGAACGACCCGAGGGGGCCTTCGAAGCGAAGGATGGCGCGGTCGCGCATCTCGTTAAACACGAAGTTCGTGAAATGACCGCCCGGCACCTGCCGGATGTGCAATTCGACGTATTGATCCAAGTGCGGCGCATTAGCGATTGAAAAACTGCGGCGCTTGCCGTCCTTGAGCAAGATGTCGATATATTGACCCGCGAGATATTGGAGTCGCTCATTTGCCGGGAGCTTGAGAGAAAGCACAGCGACATCTGGCGCCGGCTTTTCGACTTTCTCGACGCGACACGGCAATGTGCGAATCTGAATGTCGCCGGTACCACCAATTTCTTTGATTTCCAGCGTGACATCGGAGCAAGCTTTGCCGACGCAAAACAGCGCTTTGCCTGCCGCCTTTTCTTCTGGACGCAAGGTGCGCTCTTGGTATTGCCCGTAGTCAAACTCGCCGGAGACGAGAGTGCCTTTGCATGAGCCGCATGCGCCGTTTCGGCAGCCATACGGCAGGCCGATTCCTTGGCGCAACGCAGCGTCGAGGATGGTTTCGTCGGATGCGACCTTAAAGGTATTGCCGGAAGGCTTGAGGGTGACGGTAAATTCGGTTGCCATGATGCGAGAAAGTGGTCGCGAAGCGGAGAAAGCGTCGCCACGAAATTGCTGCAAAGTCCGCCACTATACTTCCCTCGCATGACGAAGGGAATTGCGACAGAGACCACCAGCGCCAACCTTGGGCCACGAGAAAGACTGCTCATCGTGGGCTTTGGCGACATTGGCGCACGGGTGGCGGCTCGGCTTCGGCGCCCCGATAGCAACGCGTCGGAGCTTTCTATCGCGGTGCTCGTGCGAAGACCGGAGCGCATCCCAAGCGTGCATGCGCTGGGTGTCGAGCCACTTGTCGGTGACCTGAGTGAGGCGCCCTCACTCGGTGTCGTAAGCGAAGCGACGCCAACGGTGCTGATGCACTTTGCGCCACCGCCCTCGGAGGGCAAGGAAGATATCCACACGCGCAACCTGCTTGCGGCATTGGAGTCGGATCCCCCAAAGCTTATTGTTTACATCAGCACCACGGGTGTTTACGGTGATTGCCAAGGGGCGTTGATCGACGAGTCGGCGCCGCTGTTGCCACTCACTGCACGGGCACAGCGACGGGTTGATGCTGAGCAGCAACTTAATGCCTGGTGCTCGGCACGAAATGTCCGCTTGGTGGTGCTGCGCGCACCAGGCATCTATGCCGATGACCGATTGCCAGTCGCGCGGTTGCAGGCGGGTACACCCGCGCTCCGTGCCGACGATGATGTGTATTCAAATCACATCCACGCCGAAGACTTGGCCTCGGCTTGTGTTAGCGCGCTCACGGCGACTCAGTCTGGGGTGTTCAATATTGTGGATGACGAGCCCATGAAAATGGGCGACTACTTCGATTTGGTTGCCGACCACTTCCAGTTGGCGCGGCCACCGCGTATCGGGCGCGCGGATGCGGCGCGTCAGATCGCCGCACCGTTGCTCTCATTTATGAGCGAGTCACGGCGTATTCGTAACGACAAAGCAAAGCGAGAGCTTAGTTGGGTGTTGCGCTACCCAAGCGTTGCCGATTTTTTGTCGGAGTTACGCGCGGCGAGTTAGCCGGCCGCGCTTGCCGCCGCGCTACGCGGCCTGGTTTATTCGCGACGGAAGTCGCCTTCGATGACGTTGCCCTCAGAAGCGTCACGGCGGAAGCCGCGCGCACCCCCAGACATTGAGGCGGTGCCGTGCGAAGATCGCACCAGGGCAGGCTCGCGAATCGGAATGAGCAGAATCAGCAAGGCCATCAGGTCGGAGATAAACCCCGGAAAAATCAGCAATAAGCCTGCGATGACGGTGCGGAAGCTATCGACAAGCGCAGCAATCGAAAAGGTGCCTTGAGAGAGGGCCTGCGCGAGTCGCGAGACCAAAGAAAAGCGCGCTTGCTTGATCAACACAATGCCGGCGATCGCGGAAAACGCGAGCCAAGCCAGAACCCACGCGGCATGCCCGTGCGGTCCGGCCGCAAAGTGCCAGAGCAACGCCCCTTCGAGCGTGGGGAAGCCAATTAGAATGGCCAAGATAACGAATCGCATGTTTCTATTGTGCGCCTAAATTACATTGTTGCAAGATCAAAAATACAGTCGCAAAAGGTACAAGTGGATGTTCTTTCGATGAGATGGGCGCACTAGTCGTATTTGCAACCGTACCCGACCATGCCGCCGGTGTCAGAATTTCTGAACACTTGGTAGACAATGGGTTGGCCGCTTGCGTTCACATTTTGCCGACTGGTACTTCAATCTATCGGTGGCAGGGTAAGACCGAAACAGCGACTGAGCATACCCTGCTCATCAAAACGGTGAGTGCCCGCTTTCCGGAACTTCAGCAAGCCATTTGCCGTCTTCACTCGTATGAGTGCCCTGAAATCATCGCTTTGCCGGTTACCGACGGCTTCGCACCCTACTTGAATTGGATAACGGCCGAAACTGCTGCCGCTCAAGATGCAGACAAGCAATCTCCGCAAAGTTAATCCGGTGTTCGCATGGCGTAGAGCTCCGCAATCTCGCGCGCTGGTTGCCGTAGCCTGCGCGCTCGGATTAGTCGCGTCCACCAATCTTGGTGCAGCATCGCCCTCGGCCCCTTCGGCCACAACTTCCGTGAGCGGCGCGCTAGGTTCTCCCTCACTTAGGGGGCAGACCAGTGCCGCACCCGGTAGTGGACTGTCACAGACGCTGCTCGACCCGCTAGAGGCTTTCCGGCCGCAAGTGCGCCAGAAAAGCCCCACCCTGTTGGAAGTGAAGTTTGAGATCGCGCCGCAGCACTACCTCTACCGAGATCGCCTCGGGCTGGAACTCTCAGCGGACGCTGCCGACCCGCGCGCGACCGGCGCCAGTACCGGCAAGTTGAGTGTTGGCGCAACGTCCTCCGGCAACAAAAAGCCCAGCTCTTCAGCCGCCTCTCGCAAGCTGCTAATGACGATGCCCTCGGGTAAGTTGATCGATGACCCTACCTTTGGTCGGGTCGAAGTCTATGAACAAAGCCTGGTGGCGACGGCTGCGATAAAGCCCGGCCCGGACGCTCCTGATGGCCTCGTTGTGACGGTGTTTTCGCAGGGCTGTGCCGCTGAGGGGGTTTGTTTCCCACCGCAGCGATTTGAGTTCTCGTTACCGCCTTGGCGCCCTAAGATGGGCTCGCCGGACGCGGCTGCGGGCGCTGGGAGTGGGGGTAATTGGATCTCGCCCCGCACGGCAGACACCTTAGGCTTCGGCAAAAGACCTTCCTCAGCGCGCTGACCTAACAGCAGCCTTGTAAATTTC
>JAJTHU010000369.1 GCA_021300055.1 Nitrosomonadaceae bacterium
GGAAGCCTGGGCCGAATGCAACGCCGTTAATGGTTGCTGGCGATGCGCTGGTTGCGTTACCGATCGAGCAAGCAGAGAAATCGCGCTCAGACTGCAGGAGCGGCTCTTCTTTCTTGTAGTTGAAGAAGACCGTCGCATTACCCTTGTTGTTGTTGAAGTTAGAACCCATCAACAAGCTGACGTCGCCGATTTTGCCGTCTGCACTCTTGTTGCCTGGGATCATGAACTGGGCAGAGTTGGAGATTGCACGCGCACGAATCATGTCGGCGACTGGGCCGCCGTTTTGATCGTGGTTGTAGAAGCTGTAGCTGGTGTCAACTTGAACGCCTTCAAACTTGTCGTTCATGATGAAGTTCACAACACCGGATACTGCGTCCGAGCCGTAAATCGAACCTGCACCACCGGTCAGAATTTCAACGCGCTTGATCAGCGGCGCTGGGATCTGGTTCAAGTCGGCCGCGAACGTACGTGGGCTACCGGCTGGAAGGCGGCGACCATTAACCAGTACCAGGGTACGCGTGGCACCGAGACCGCGGAGGTTAACCGTTGCAGTACCGGTCGAGCCGTTGGAAATCGTCGCGCCTTGCGCTGCAAACACTTGCGGCAAGTTGTTGAGCAAGTTCTCAACAGAGCGCAGACCATCGGTCTTGATTGCAGCAGCGTCGATCGTCGTGATCGGGCTGCTGCTTTCTAGGTTAGCTGAAGGGATGCGCGAGCCAGTAACTTCAATACGCTCGACTTTCTCTTCTGCCTTTTTCGCTGCCGGCGCCGCTTGCTGCGCGACCGCGGTACCGTACATGCCGGTGGCGAGCGCGCCAGCGACTGCCGCTGGCAGAACTCTTAACTTCAACTTCATAGGGTAACCTCCTTGATGTAATGCCTACGAACGAACAATCGTCAGCGTCAACTTCGCGGGGCAGTAACGTACCCTGAGTCATAGGCGCAACGACCGCAATTTTTGGAATGCAGGCGTAAGGATAGCGGTCGAGAGACGGTCCCTCAAAAGTGAATGTAATTCCTGTTGCCAAAATGCAACAAAACTCGTGTATGAGGACCGGCTCGGCCCACACATGGGGTCTGCCCGTCTTCGGGCGCTTGACGGTAGGAGGTGAACCTCACAATGCAAAAAGGGGCCCCGGAGGGCCCCTTTTTGGTGATGCGGGTAAAGCGGTCTAGCTTAGTTCCAAGTGTAGCGCGCGCCCAACACGAAGTTCAGGCCTTGCGGCTGATACCACGCGAGGTTGAACGGACGAGCGAGCGGGTCCAAGGAAGGACGTGCGTTGGCGAGGTTACGCGCCGTGAAGTTCAAACGCCAGTTCTTGAAGCCACGATACTCGAAGCCGTAGTCGAAGGTCACGTAAGTGGCCACGGTACAGGTTGCGAGGTACGAGTTGACTGGGTTGCCGCAATCACGAATGACAGCATTCGCGCCAGCCGAGTTGCTTTCTGGGTTGCTGAACGCCTTGAACGGACCAACGAAGTTCATCGCGCCAGTGTGGGTCCAGCTGCCAACTTCCCACGTGCCGCGGAACTGACCACGCCACTCAGGTGCGTTGCGGAAGCCGCTATAGCTGATCAATGGGGCGCCAGGTGCACCAGAGCCACGCTGGTCGGTGTAGTGCGTCAACACAGCGTTCAGGGTCATGCGGCCCATCGCGCCCAACGAAATGCGATGACGCAAGTCGAGGTCAACACCCTTAACACGGGTTTCACCCAAGTTCGCAAACGAAGTGCTCACGAACAAGATTGCGCCCGGATCGTTTGGCACCGTCGCGCTGACGTTGGCTGGGTCACGCGTAACGCGGTTCGCGTACAGCGGATTCGTCGAACCTTCGTTCAACAAGATCTCGTTCAATGACAAGAACGTGATTTCGTTGCGACGTGAGATCGAGAAGTAGTCCACGCTCAGGTTGGTGTTTTGCGACACTTCCCAAACGAAACCACCCGTGTACGACTCAGCTTTTTCTGGTTGTACGCCAGGGAATGCGACGATCAAACCAGGGATCGACAAGCCGCAGCCAATGGTAATGCCGAGACCACGGTTACAACGACGTGGATCGTCCACACCGTTGAAGAAGCCGGAGGTCGACGAACGCGTAATTTCCGTCAGCGACGGCGCACGGAAACCGCGAGCGAACGAGCCACGCAACTTCAGGCTCGACATTGGCGCCCAAGAAGCAGCCAGCTTTGGCGTCAACGAGTTGCCGTAGTCGGAGTAACGGTCGTAGCGAACAGCAGCTTGGACTTCAACGTTCTTCAGAACTGGCAGGATCAATTCGCCATAGACCGTCGAAACGTTGCGCGAGCCATCAACCGATGCAACACCGCGACCGAAAATGTTACCAACGGTCTTTTGCGCGTCAGGACGCACGAAACGGTTTTCGCGACGATATTCTGCGCCGAGAGCCATCGAAGCTGCGCCACCTGGAAGCGTACCGATTTCACCGGACATCTTCACATCAAACACGGTGAACTTGGATTCCGAAACGTCACGCGCGTTGTAGCGGATCTGGTCAGCTGTCACACCGCCAGAGTTAGGCGTTGCGAAGTTATAAGTGCCACCAGCGACGTTTGGAACCAGCGTTGGGTTGCCCACGGCATTCGGCACAACAGCGTAGCCCAGACCTTGCATCAATCTGTCGTAGCGGAGTGCGTTGTAGTTGAATGCCTCAACTTCACCCTTGTTGAACAGGATGCCGGACTCAACATCGAAGCGACCAAGCGTCGTCTTCACGCCAGCAACGATGCGCGTCGTTTCGCTCTTGACTTCGTTGTCCTGATTACCAACCGCATCCATACGGCCACGGAAGAAAGTGTTCCGGCCGAACGGGTTGTTAGGATGTCCAACCGGCAGCGATGTCGCCGAAGGATTCAAACGACCCGTGCTTGGGTTAAACGTTGCGCCCGTACCGAAACCCACAACTTGCGGGAAACCGAGGAAGTAGACGGAGTTCTTGACGAAGCTACCTTCTGCGTACACTTGAGTCGTCGGGCTTACGTCGACTGTTGCGCGTGCGAAGACGCTCTGACGCTCAGACTGAGGCACGATCTCTTGGCGAGACAGGTTGTCATAGAGGCAGACGGTACCGGAAGCACCAGCGGCGCCTGTCAGGTTAAAGCCGTTGAAGTTCCAAGGCACACGGTTCTGTGCAGGGCATGCCGCCCCTGGCGTCGCGTTAGCGAGACCGTTCGCGTCAGTCACGTAGGTCAGGAACGGGGAGAACGCAGAGCTGATCAAGCCGGTACCGTACACATCACGGAACTGTTGGCGGTTCAGGAACTTTTCAACGTCCTTAAACAATACGTTGTGCGACTTAAACGCTTCGAAATTGACGAAAGCGTTGTAACGATCCTTAGCAAGGTCGCCGAAGCCGAAAGAAGCCACAGCCGTTTCGGTGCGGTATTCGCCTTCGTTATTCATGGTCACGTTACCGCCAACTTGTCCACCCTTGTAGTCCTTGCGGAGGATGATGTTGATAACGCCTGCAATCGCCTCGGAACCGTAGATAGCGGATGCGCCGTCTTTCAGAATTTCGATGCGTTCGATGACGTCAAGCGGGATCGAATTCAAGTTCACAACACCGGATTGACCGAAGTTCGGATCAGCCAAACCAAACGGAGCGATACGACGTCCGTTCAAGAGGACCAGCGTAGCCGTCGAGCCGAGGCCGCGCAGAGACGCGGTCGCGGCACCGCTTGAGAAGCTGCCCGAACCGGTCAGTTCTGTCAGGCCACCAGCAGCGTTGATTGGCAATTCACGCAGCAGTTCGGTCACGGTCTGGCGACCGGAACGGCGAATCTCTTCCTGCGTAATAACTTGAATCGGCGCGGTGGTTTCCGCGTCAACACGTTTGATGTTCGAGCCGGTGACTTCGATCTTTTCGACCTTGGCCGGGGCGGCTTGCGCAAAAACGCTACCGCTGGCGATAAGGCCAACTGCAGCTAGTGCGCTAACTACTGCACGCTGTCTCA
>JAJTHU010000153.1 GCA_021300055.1 Nitrosomonadaceae bacterium
GACCACTCTGCCACCTCTCCTTGAGTCGAGCATCGCGAGTCGATCGCGAAGCCCGCGATTATAGGCCGCTTCGGTGTGCCGGTGACAGGGCGTTCAGGATTATTCTTCATAATCTCATAAAAACAAATGGTTACATGATATTTATGAATGATTACATTAGTATTACCATGTTTATCAGCCGTCCTAATGGCCCGCTGCCACGCGATCACCGAGTACAAGCATTTTTTGCGTGCTGCAAACCTCCGTTACGCGCGGTCGTACTTTGTCCAGATGAATCTCGTAACTAACTGAAATTAATAAAATTTATCGGCTGAGAGTGTCAATTTTTGTGGCGTATGGCAATTGTCCTGTACCCAAAATGCGTGCTCATCTAGACGTATTAAATGTAAGCAAAAGTATTCATGAAGCTAGGTGTTTCACCTAAACTTCTCCAACTTTTCGACAATCCATGCACACACCAAACTTTTTTTCGCGCGAAGCTACAACGCCCCACCGCAAACCCGATGCGTTCGTCGGTATCGCCGTTGTGCTTGCGCTGCTAGCACCAATCGGTCTAGTGCATGCTCAATCAAGCGTGGGCGCGCCGCAGAAATCTGGTCTCCCAGACCCAGTGCAGGTCACACTTGAGCGCAAGAAGGTTTCACTCGCCGACGGCAAGGAAGTCCTTGTGTTTGCTGCGAGCGCCAAGCCAGGTGAAGTAATTGAAGAGACCGCAACCTACTCGAACCGAAGCAAGCGCACCTTTCGAGCCGATGCGACGCTGCCAGTTCCTGCTTAGCCGGAACTGGTTCTGGGCTCCACCAGACGGCGCGGGCAACAATACGTCTGCGCCAGTCGTCACTCTCGTGCAAGCGCCAGATTTGCGCCTCACCAAAACCTCAGCCGCGACGACACTCAGTGTGGGCGCGGTCGCGAGCTTCACACTCACGCCGAGCAATGCCGGGAATCTAGCTACGAGTGGCACAGTCACTGTGGTGGATACCTTGCCCGTTGGCCTTATCTACGTTGCAATGGGCTCTGGTGGAACGGGTTGGACTTGCGCGGCTAGTGGGCAGACAGTGACTTGTACATCAAGCACTGCCATCGGTGCAGCGTCCAATGGCAACGTGATCACCATCAACGCGCAGGTAGGCTCGAACGCGGTCCCGAGCGTCACGAACACGGCCGTGATTAACGGCGGCAACGAGCCTGCGGTCAACTCGGGCAACAACTCAGCAGCGGTTACGGTTGGTTCCGCCGCGGTGAACACGTTCCTCACTGACGGCATGCAGGCCGGACAGCCGGGATCGAGTGTTCTTTACACACACGTATTCAACACCGGACTGAGTGGCACGGTCGTGTTCTCAAGCGTGCATACGCCATCCCCCAACATTCCCGGCTGGACGGTGCAGATCTACCGAGACAACAACTGCAATGGTGTGCTCGACGGTGTTGACGGCGCAACGGAGATCACCGGCAGCGGCTTTGCGGTGTCGCCCGGCCAGCAGCTGTGCATCGTCGTGAAATCGAACATTCCTGCCTCGGCCCCGTTCAATTCGCAAGACGTCATCAGCGTTACGGCGAGCTTCACGCCCCCTAGCGGTCCAATTGTGAGCTACACGCGTACAGATATCACCACCGTAGGTTCGGCACCGGGCTCAGGCTTGGTGCTTCAAAAGTCCGTGCGCAACGTTACGCAGGGCGGTGGTGTGGGGACGAGTAACTCCGCGCGACCCGGTGACACGATTGAGTATGTGATTACCTATCCCAACTCTTCCAACTCGCCACTGGGGACGATCAGCATCGCGGACGTTATCCCTGCGTTCACGACGTTCGTGTCAGCGAGCTGTGGTGCGCCGCTGCCCCTAAGCATCAGCGGCTGTTCGGTAACCACGCAGCCGAGCGTGGGCGGTACGGGTGCTTTGCAATGGACCCTCACCGGTACGCTTCAGGCCAGCAGGGTCGGCACGGTAGTTTTCCGGGTGCTGGTGCAGTAGTCGTCGCCGAGATGTCTGGCGTCATTGGAGCCGACCGCGCCGCGGTGCGCGGAGCGGCTTTGCGCTGCCCCTTTTGTATAATGCGGAGCTACTGTGCCGCTCAATTGGCTCGGTATTGAGCGAGTCCACGCCGCTGCGCCAGGCTCGCCCCAAGCGGGTGATTTCTGCCAGCGAGCTGCTACGCAAGTCCAATCGCACTTACCCCTTAGACCCCTCAGGAGCTCACATGAAGAAGCCCATGCGCGTCGCCGTGACTGGTGCCGCCGGTCAAATTGGTTATTCCTTGCTTTTCCGCATCGCTTCTGGCGAGATGCTTGGCAAGGATCAGCCCGTCATCCTCCAGTTGCTTGAAATCCCCGATGAGAAAGCCCAAAAAGCTCTTAAGGGTGTGATGATGGAACTCGATGACTGCGCGTTTCCGCTGCTCGCTGGTATGAGCGCGCATTCGGACGCAATGACAGCGTTTAAGGATATCGATGTAGCGCTTCTGGTTGGCGCACGTCCACGCGGCCCCGGTATGGAGCGCAAGGATTTGCTCGAAGCCAACGGTGCGATTTTCACGGTGCAAGGCCGCGCACTCGACGCCGTTGCCTCACGCGACGTGAAGGTGCTGGTCGTTGGTAACCCCGCTAACACCAATGCCTACATCGCAATGAAGTCGGCGCCGAGCCTGCCGCGCGAAAACTTCACCGCGATGCTGCGCTTGGACCACAACCGTGCGCTATCGCAACTTGCCACCAAGACCGGCAAGTCGGTTGACTCGATTGAAAAGATGATCGTTTGGGGCAACCACTCGCCCACGATGTACCCAGACTATCGTTTCTGCACCATCGGCGGCGCACCTGCACCGCAAGTTGTGAATGACGAAGCTTGGTACAAAGATACGTTTATCCCGACCGTCGGCAAGCGCGGTGCGGCCATCATCGAAGCGCGCGGCCTGTCCTCAGCCGCGTCGGCTGCAAACGCTGCTATCGATCACATTCGCGATTGGGTGCTTGGAACCAATGGCAAGTGGGTGACCATGGGTGTGCCATCTGACGGTAGCTACGGTATCCCCGATGGCGTGATGTACGGTGTGCCGGTGACGTGTGCAAACGGCAAGTACGAGCGCGTGAAGGGCCTCGAAATCGATGCGTTCTCGCGCGCCAAAATGGACGCGACGCTCAAAGAACTGGAAGAAGAGCGCGCGGGCGTTGCTCACTTGTTCTAGGCGTCCCGATTGTTCCCTAAGCCCGGCGCGCGCTGGGGGCAACAAAAAAAGCCACCTGCGGTGGCTTTTTTGTTTTGACACCGCGTCTGCGGGGCAAACTCTAGTATTGGCGGGCACTTTCAGACAAAATGGCTGAAAAGGCGCGCCAGATATGGAGTTTAGGTATGAGAACCTAGCGTTCTCCTTGTGCCGCGACCACAGCCAAAGCGCCCGCGGATGCAAGCAAAGCAACCAGGCCCAGCACGGTAGGTGTAACTGTCTCGGTCGCGAGATCCATCAAGGCATCAATCAACAAGTCGGCGCC
>JAJTHU010000184.1 GCA_021300055.1 Nitrosomonadaceae bacterium
ACAAACCGCCGGCCGCGCGTTCGCACAGATTGATTACTACGACGGCGCGACCGACGACGACAGGCTCATCGTGACCACCATGCATGGCGTACCGACGCCACTTACGGCATCGAGCGCGCTCAGCGCTTTTTTCGCCCATCCGCTCATGACCTTCGGCGTGATGGCGCGCATTCATTGGCAGGCGCTCAAGCTGTGGCGTAAGCGCGTGCCGTTCTTCTCCAAACCCAACCCGCCGAGCCAGCAGACCACATCAGGCATTGCGTCTTCGCGCTTGGCGAGCACCAGCGTTCCACCGGTGCTGTTGCCATCCAATCCACTTAACTCGATCGAAAGCTGACATGTCCGCGAACCCCATTCAGCCGTCCTCTGTTTCTGACGTCCGCCACGTGAGCAATGCGCCATCTGCGCACCACTCAAGCGCGCACAAGTTGCCGCGCGCCGCGAAGATGATCTACCGCGTGCTTGAGCGCCTCGAGGTCGGTCAGCTGAGCTTCACGGCACCTGACGGGCATACGCGTACATTTCGCGGTCGACTGCCAGGCCCACACGCCGACATCCGCTTCATGGATTGGGGCGTAGCCTCAGAAGCGATGAAAGCTGCCGAGATCGGCCTGGCCGAGTGCTATCGCGACGGCCGCGTGCATACGTCTGACCTCACCGCTTTTTTGGAGTTGTGCGCGCGTAATCAGCAGGCGCTCGAATCCGTTTTTTACGGCAAGCCTTGGGTCGCGCTGCTGTTCCGCATCAAGCACCTCTTGCGCGCAAATACGCGCAGCGGCTCGAAGAAGAATATATCCGCGCATTACGACCTGTCGAACGACTTCTACCGTTTGTGGCTTGACGATACGATGACCTATTCGTCTGGCTTGTTCGCTGGTGACTACACGCTCACGCACGAAGTCGCACAGAGCGCCAAGTACGAGCGCATCCTGCAAGAACTCAACCCGCAACCGGGTGAGTCCGTCCTCGAGATCGGCTGTGGCTGGGGTGGCTTTGCTGAACACGCGGCAAGAACGCGCGGCGTCAAAGTGCACGGCATTACGCTCTCGCGTGAGCAGCTTGCCTTTGCGCGCGCACGCATCGCCCGTGCGGGCCTCGATCACCTCGTCTCGCTCGAGTTCATCGACTACCGCGATGTCACCGAGCGCTACGATCACGTTGTGTCGATCGAGATGTTTGAGGCTGTCGGTGAGCGCTTCTGGCCGACCTACTTCAAGGCGGTGCACGATCGACTCAAGCCGGGTCGCAAAGCGGTGATACAAGCGATCACGATTGATGAAACAGCCTTCCCGCGCTACCGGGCGACGAGCGATTTCATCCGCGAATACATTTTCCCCGGTGGCATGTTGGCACCCGTGCCGCGTTTCATCGACGATGCTGCGAAAGCCGGACTCTCCGCACAATCGCCGCTGATGTTCGGCTTGGACTACGCAGAGACGCTCAAGCGTTGGCGCGATCGCGTCAATGCGCAAGTCGAGCCGATTCGTGCGCTGGGCTTTGATGACAAGTTCTTGCAGATCTGGCGCTTCTACCTCTGCTACTGCGAGGCGGGCTTCCGTGCGCAGCGCACCGACGTCATGCAAATCACATTGCAGCGGAGCTAAATGATGATCGCGCGTTTGTCCCACGGGATCAGCGTTCTCTTGCTCGGCATCGCACTCGGTGTCGTGGCGTCACTGGCCGATGCGTCGCAGGTGCCGCCGCTGCCGAAACCGATTGTGGCCGACCTCGCAGATGCGGCTTCGCTCAAGGTGCGGGGCCAAGCGGTGATGCGCTTCTTCGGGCTAAAGGTGTACGACGTCTATCTGTGGACCCCGGGCAAGCCGCATAGCGATGCCGATTTGTTTGCGCTGAAGTTGGTTTACGACCTCAACCTGAAGGGCGCCGAGATCGCCAAGCGCAGCGTTGAAGAGATGCGCAAGCTCGGCTACACCGATGAAGCCAAGCTGACACGTTGGGGTGAGGCCATGGCGCGCATCTTTCCGGACGTGAAGAAGGGCGATGTGCTCGTTGGTGTTTCGGTGCCCGGCAAAGAGGCGCGCTTTTACGCGGCAGATCGTTTTCTCGCTACCGTGCCCGACGCAGAGTTTGCCAAGGCATTTTTCGATATCTGGCTTTCCGAAAAAACCAGCGAACCTAAATTGCGTCAGCGTTTATTGGGTGCGCGCTAGTGGGAACGCATTAGTGGGATCGCTCAAGTGACCACGGCTGCACGCGCGCCCGCTTGGCGTCTGCTTGTTTACGGGCTCGCGTCGATTCCGTTGGCAATGGCGGCGTTGCCAATCTACGTCAACGTACCCAAGTTTTATGCGGATGTTGTTGGCCTCAATCTAGCTGCCATCGGTACCTTGTTGCTCGCGGCGCGCGTGTTCGATGCCGTGCAAGATCCGTTGCTCGGCTACTGGAGCGATCTCACGCGAGACACGCGCTTTGGTCGCCACATCTGGCTGATTGCAGGTGCGCCGTTACTTGCACTCTCGATGTGGGGACTCTTCAATCCACCCGAGTGGTCGCAGACCGCGTTGATGTGGTGGCTGGTGTCGATGCTGCTACTTGTCTACACCGCGTTCTCGATGGTGCAGATCAGTTACCAAGCGCATGGCGCTGAGATTTCGAGCGACCCGGTTGAGCGCACGCGCGTGGTTAGCTACCGCGAGGGGCTGGCGCTCATCGGCGTGTTCTTGGCTGCCGCGTTGCCGCAGGTGCTGTCGCAACAAGCAGGGGAGCGACAAGGCTACGCGATGTTCTCGTTGATGTTTATCCCGACGGTCTTGATTCTTGTCGGGCTGACGGTGTGGCTGTCACCCAAAGCGGAAAGTCGTACCGCGACAGTCGAGAAGGCCGCGTTGCGCAACATGAGCTTGCCGCTGCGCAATGCCACTTTTCGCCGCTTGCTGATGGTGTTTGTGTTTAACGGCATCGCTGCATCCATCCCCGCGACGCTGGTGTTGTTCTTCATCGAGGACGTGCTCAAGGCGCCGCAGCAGGCTGCAATGTTCTTGATTGCCTACTTTGCTGCGGGTG
>JAJTHU010000062.1 GCA_021300055.1 Nitrosomonadaceae bacterium
CTCTTGCTCGGATACCCTAATTGCCGACGGGTCGCCGCCTGCCTCTTTCCAAGCTTTAGATACAGCTCTATGGCGCGGATACGATCTTCGTATGAATACATGAACTACCTCCAGATAGTCCAAGATTTTGTCCGCACCCCCCGTGGCAGCGTTTAAGGCTGAAATCAACACTCTGGGAAGGACTGCGAGAGAAGGCCGCGGGGACAGTAGCACCGACCTGACGCTTCGGGAGCGAGGTGTCTTCTGCTCCGCGCGTCTTTATTCCACGGGGGCTTTCATCAAGCACACGCAAAGTGCAATCCAGAAATGTTCGCGCGCAGTTGGTGTTGGTGTCCGGCTCTCGTGGCAGCGTTGGGAAAGAGCGGCACCACAAAGTATCTCTGCTAAATCAGCTGGTTAGCCTCAATCGTTTCAAAGTTACTGTCTAACTTTGATGGCTGTGTACGCTAACTTTGAAACGGTCCAACAATATCAAACATCGAGGTTTTGCACGATCAGCGCATTGTTTTCGATAAACGCGCGGCGCGGCTCAACATCATCACCCATGAGTGTGGTGAAAATTTCGTCAGCACCGATGACGTCTTCGATTTGTACGCGGTTTAAGATACGGACCTTCGGATCCATGGTCGTCTCCCACAACTGCTCGGGGTTCATTTCACCAAGACCTTTGTAGCGCTGGATCGACATGCCGTCTTTAGCCTGCTCAAGCAGCCAGCTGAGTGCCTCACCAAAGGACTTCACGGCAAGCATCTTCTCGCCGCGCTTGATCTCCGCGCCGTCGCGGATAAGCCCATTGAGCATCTGCGCGGTTGCAACAATCTTCTCGTAATCCCCGGTTTCGATAAACGCGGTGTCGATGATGGTGTCGCGCTTGTTGCCGTGGAGTGTCTTGGAGCAACGCAGGCGATACGCACCGTGCGCTTCATCTTGTTCAACACTGACCTTCAACGTGCCGGTCGAAATCGCGTCGGTCAGCCACACCGCGGCTTTAGAAGCCGATTCGGCCGTTGATAGATCAATGCGCGGCGTGCTGAGCATCGCGCGCACAACATCCGGATCAAAGGTGCGCGCTACGCGCTCGATGATGGCATCGGTCACCAGATACTCGTCCGCGAGTTTGGCGAGTGCTTCACCTTCAATCCAAGCGGCGCCGCCGCCTGGGTTCAGCGATGCGTCATTGATCGCCTTGCGAAGCTGCATCTGCTTCAGGCCTTGCTCGTCCTTGACGTATCGCTCTTCTTTGCCGCTCTTCACTTTGTAGAGCGGTGGCTGCGCGATATAAACGTAGCCGTTCTCTACCAGTTGTGGCATCTGGCGATAGAAGAAGGTCAACAACAACGTGCGAATGTGTGCGCCGTCGACGTCCGCGTCCGTCATGATGATGATGCGGTGGTAGCGTAGCTTGTCGTGGTTGAAATCGTCTTTGCCGATACCGGCGCCGAGCGCGGTGATCAACGTCGCGATTTGCTCGGAGCCAATCACTTTATCGATGCGCGCTTTCTCGACGTTCAACACCTTACCGCGCAGCGGCAGAATCGCTTGGAACTTGCGATCACGACCTTGTTTAGCGGAGCCGCCTGCGGAGTCACCCTCGACGATGTAGATCTCACAAAGCGCTGGGTCTTTCTCCTGGCAGTCAGCCAGTTTGCCGGGCAAGCCGATGCCGTCCATCACACCCTTGCGGCGCGTGAGTTCGCGCGCCTTGCGGGCGGCCTCGCGCGCACGCGCGGCCTCGACAATCTTGGAGCAGATGATCTTGGAGTCGGCTGGGTTCTCCAACAAATACTCGGCGAGCTTTGCTGCCACCACTTCGGATACGACGGGCTGTACCTCGGACGAAACCAATTTGTCTTTGGTCTGTGAAGAGAACTTTGGCTCGGGCACTTTCACCGACAACACACAGGTCAAGCCTTCGCGCATGTCGTCACCGGAGGTTTCCACCTTGGCTTTTTTAGCGAACTCGTTTTCTTCGATGTACTTGTTGATGACGCGCGTCATCGCGGTCCGCAAGCCGGTTAAGTGCGTGCCACCATCGCGCTGCGGAATGTTGTTGGTGAAGCACTGTACGGTTTCACCGTACGAATCATTCCACTGCATCGAGACTTCAACCGTGATGCCGTCCTTGTCGCCTACGGCGTGGAACACGCGCGGATGCAACACCGTCTTGGCGCGGTTCATGTATTCCACAAACCCCTTTACGCCGCCGGCATAGGCGAAGTTCTCGCTCTTGCCGCTGCGTTGGTCGATCAATTCAATTTTGACGCCGTTGTTCAGGAACGACAGTTCGCGCAAGCGCTTGGCCAGAATCTCGTAGTGATACTCAACGTGGGTAAACGTCTCTTTCGCGGCGAGGAAGTGGACTTCGGTGCCGCGCTTATCGGTGTTACCGGTAACGGCGAGTGGAGAAACGCGTTCGCCGTGGCGGAATTCCATTTGATGGATCTTGCCGTCGCGCCAGATGCGGAGCTTCAGCCACTCCGACAACGCGTTCACGACGGACACACCTACTCCGTGCAAACCACCGGACACTTTGTAGGAGTTCGCGTCGAACTTGCCGCCTGCGTGCAGTTCCGTCATCACGATTTCGGCCGCCGAGCGCTTGAACTCGTCGTCTTCCTTGATACCGGTTGGGATGCCGCGACCGTTATCCAAGACCGAAATCGAATTGTCAGTGTGGATGATGACCTTGATGTCATCGCAATGTCCCGCCAGCGCTTCGTCGATTGCGTTGTCCACCACTTCGAACACCATGTGATGTAGACCGGTGCCGTCGGAGGTGTCGCCGATGTACATACCGGGGCGCTTGCGGACAGCTTCAAGTCCTTTGAGGATCTTGATGGAATCGGAATCGTATGCGGCGGGGTCTGACTTCTTAGCTTGAGACATTGAGTTCCTAAAATTGCAAGCAGCGCTTGTAGACGCTTTTGGTTTTATCTTAAGTTGAGAATCTTGCTTGGCTAATCCTCAACACAGTAAACACAGTACGGATCGAACGAGGGTAGCTTGGTACCTGCGTTCGCCGCTTACGTTCGTCGTCTAGATACGCATCGGCATGACGACGTATTTGAAATCTTCGGAGCCCGGTTGCGTAATCAGCGCACTCGACATATTCGCCTCACCCAACGACAACTGAATCGTTTCTGAGGAGAGGTGCGAGAGCACGTCGAGCAGATAGGCGATGTTGAAAGCGATATCCATCGGATCGCGCTCATAGGCGATTCCCAAACTCTCTTCTGCTTCTTCTTGCTCGTTGTTAGAGCAGATGATCGAGAGCGAGTCTTTGGTGAACACCAACCGCACACCACGGATCTTGTCGTTCGACAAAATGGCTGCGCGTTGCAATGCGGCTTGGAACTCGATGCGGTTGAGTTGGACGTGGTTGGTGTAGCCCGAGGGGATCACCTTGGTGTAATCCGGGAACTTTCCTTCGACGATCTTCGACACGATCTCGATGCCAGCAAATGTGAATTTCACCTGGTTCTGGTGCATGTTCAGATGGATCGGATCATCGCTTTCATCGAGCAGCTTGATCAACTCCAGCACGGTCTTGCGTGGCAGGATGGCTTCGATCTTGCCAACGGGCTCTGCTAGTTTGTAGGAGGCCAATGAAAGGCGATGCCCATCGGTGGCTACGACGCGCAAAGTCGAGCCATCGCAAGAGAGCAGCACGCCGTTCAAGTAGTAGCGAATATCTTGAACCGCCATCGCGAATTGCACCAATCCAAGAACGCGCTTGAAATCGCGTTGCGGGATGCTGAAGCTCGTCGCTTCGTCTTTTGCCTCAGCAATCTTCGGAAAGTCGGCGGCGGCGAGTGTTTGCAGCGCGAAGCGGCTCTTGCCCGTCTTGACGGTCAGGCGCGACTCTTTGGTTTCTAGTGCTGTGTCGGCGTCGGGTGGAAGCGCTCGCAGGATGTCCTGCAATTTCTTCGCCCCAACCGTGAGGCTGCCTGGCTTGTGCGCCGTATCGAGTTTTGCAGTGGCGCGGATTTGTACTTCGAGATCGGTTGCAAGAAAGTGCACCGCGTGATCTTCGACATCGACCAATACGTTGGACAAGATGGGAAGCGTGTGGCGTCTTTCCACAATCCCGGTCACAAACTGGAGGGGCCCGAGCAGGGTGCTGTTCTTAGCTTTTATTGTGAACATATCTATTCCTAGTAGTAGTAATAGGAGAAGGTCGGTTGTCGGGAAAACGCTAATTCGGTGTTCAAGATCAGGGACTTAGCTAACGCCAAACTTCTGTGTAGCCAGCCTCGAGCATGCTGAAGAAATGTGGATGGTTTATGACGGACCTAAAAACCAACAAATCTGTCCACAGGCTTTCACCACGTTCTGGGGCTTTCGTCCAAAGGCTTTGCGCTAGTTTTTCCTCAAGTTTTGGTGCGATGTTTAGGTTTGTTGGATTGGCGGACAACTAACCGCGAAGGATTTGCATCAATAAGGAGTGATCGCGCGCGACAACATGGTCCGCTTCGACGAGCTGCTGGACCTTGCGGCACGCGTGGAGCACGGTGGTGTGGTCACGCCCACCAAACGCTTCGCCAATTTCGGGCAACGACATCGGTGTGAGTTCTTTGGCTAAGGCCATCGCGATTTGTCGTGGTCTGGCTAGCGAGCGTACGCGCTTCTTCGAATACATCTCGGCGACTTTGATCTTGTAGTAGTCAGCGACTGTCTTCTGGATGTTGTCGATCGATATCTGCCGATTGAGCACTGCCAATAGATCCTTCAGGGCTTCTTTGGCTGAACCAATGCTGACCGGCACGTTGTTGAATCGAGCATATGCCAACACGCGCTTAAGGCCGCCTTCGAGTTCGCGGATGTTGGAGCGAATGTGTTTGGCGATGAAGAAAGCAACCTCTTCCTCAATCGGCGTTCCCTCTGATTCCGCTTTCTTCATCAGAATCGCAACGCGCATTTCGAGTTCGGGCGGATCGACAGAAACAGTCAGACCCCAGCCAAAGCGCGAGATAAGCCGATCCTCGATGCCGGAAATTTCTTTGGGAAAACGGTCTGAGGTGATGACGACTTGTTTGCCGCCCTCGATCAGCGCATTGAACGCATAGAAGAACTCTTCTTGCGTGCGTGACTTATTGCCGAAAAACTGAATGTCATCGATGAGCAGCAAGTCGAGCGTGTGATACGAACGCTTAAACGAATCGAACGCCTTGTGTTGGTAGGCGCGCACGACGTCGGTCACAAACTGTTCTGCGTGAATGTAGCGAATATTGGCGCGCGGGTTGTTTTCCAGCATGTGGTTACCCACTGCCTGTACCAAGTGTGTTTTGCCAAGGCCAGTCGCCCCATATACAAATAGGGGGTTGTAGGCGTGACCAGGATTGAGCGCGACCTGCAGCGCGGCGGCGCGCGCGAGTTGGTTGGCCTTACCACCGACGAACGTGGAGAAAGTGAAGTTCGGGTTGAGGCGGTGTGTTGGCGCGGTGCCCGTTTGTTGGGTGCCGACGTTGGACGTGCCATTGCGGTGACGTGCGTCTGGTTCTGCCGACGATTGCGGAGCGTCTGCGTCAGTTGCGCTGCATGGGGTGTTGATGTCAGCGGGCGCATCATCTTCTGCGGCCTCCATCGCTAACTCAATCATCACGGGGCGCGCGAAGTACTTTTCGGCGGATTGCTCGATGCGTGTGAGCTGGCGGTCCTTCACCCATTGCAGTACAAAGCGGTTCGGTGCCACCAACACAAAACTGTCACCCTCCTGCTCGAACCGCAATGGCTTGATCCATGTGCTGAACTGGTGTGGAGAGAGCTCGCGCTGGAAGTCTTCTACACAGGATTGCCAGAATGGATGCATGAATGCGGGGGTAGGGACTTTTGGACAGTACGTGAACGCTTTGAAAACGCGGCGAGCGCTTGACCAACCACACCAAAAACAGACCGTTGGTTTGGTTGCAACGCGAGGGGTAGAGCGGCTGACAGCGCAAAAGAAGCAGGCGGGAACAGTCCCGGTACGGCCAATTTCGGCAGTCAAAAACAAGCCGCAAATTTTACGCCGATTTGCCGCAAAAAGTAGAGTTATCCACAGGTGCGGAAACAAAAATATTGGGGACGGCTGCTCGTGAGATGATTCGCGAGAGGGGCGGGCCAAGATGCCAAGCGTGCGGCCGATCTATTGCAAAAACTCAACAAAAACAACATAATGCCGAGTTCTGCCGGTTTAACGGGAAGCCTTTCTGGTTTGCTCGCGCGCTCAGCTTGTGCTGTGGTGCTCGACAAGCCCACGCGCCCGATAGTCGTCGTCGCCGGGGTTCCTTTTTTACTTGTAGAAATTCGAGTGCCATCATGAAACGTACCTACCAACCTTCCGTCGCCCGCCGCAAGAAAACCCACGGTTTTCTGGTTCGCATGAAGACGCCAGGTGGCCGCAAGGTCATCAACGCGCGCCGTGCAAAAGGCCGTGCGCGGCTGGCTGTCTAACTGACACCCAGTCGGTTCTTATCCGCGCCAAGGGCTTTCCCAAGTCCATGCGACTCGCCTCGCCCGAGGTGAAGCGTCTGCTTGCCCACGGCCAACGCGCGTCGTTGGGCGATGGGCCAGTTACTTTCCTTGCGCGCAGCCTGCCGTCTCCAGAGGCTGCCGACGCTGACAGCGGCGCGGCGCCGTCATTTGCGCGCGGCGCGAAGCTCGCCGTTGCCGCGCCCAAAAAACGCCTCAAGTGTGCCGTTGATCGCAACCTCGTGAAACGCATTAGCCGCGAGGCGTTACGTCAGCATGAGGTTCGTGTAGAAGCACTTGACGTGTTGTTGGTGCTGACAGAAAGCACACCACGGTTACGCGGCCGACAGGCTCGTGAGTCGTTGCGTGCAGCGGTCGACGGACTGCTGACGCGTTTGCACACGCGAGAGCTGCGCAAGCGAGGACACAAATGAGCGACAAAAAACCATCTTTTCTCGCTCGACTGTTGTTGGGGTTGATTCGGGCGTATCAGTACCTGTTGAGCCCGTTGATCGGCACGCAGTGCCGCTTTGCCCCTACCTGTTCTCATTACGCCGCGGATGCGCTGCGTAAGTACGGCGCCATCAAAGGCAGCTACCTCACCGTGCGTCGTTTGCTGCGCTGCCATCCTTGGCATCCCGGCGGCTATGACCCGATTCCTTGAACTGTTTCACTGCGCGCGGTTCTCTACCTCGCCCCGAACCCTTTTTCTTCTACATACCGACACCCATTGATCCATGGATACGCAGCGCATCATCGCCCTAGTGGTGTTTTCATTTACCGGCCTCTTGCTTTGGGAGGCCTGGCAAAAACACAGTAAACCACCCGCGTTGCCCACGCCGGTTTCAGCAACTGCAGATGCGCAGCGCAGCTCGGCGCCAAGCGCGCCCCCGACCGTTAGCGCGGCCTCGGCTGACAAGTCCACCAACGCGGTGCCGACGCCGAGCACCACACTCGCCGCGCCCACACCCGGCGCCGCGCCTGGCAGCGCCCCCGTGGCCGCGCCTGCACCCTCGGCGAACCGCGTCCAAGTCCGCACGGACACACTGAACGTCGAACTTGATGCCGTGGGAGGCGACATTCGCAACGTCGTGCTGCTCAAGCACTTTGCGCGCGGCGATGCGACGCGGCCGTTCACGCTGATGCAAGAGAAAGTGGGTCATTACTTCATCGCCCAGACAGGTCTGTTGGGGCAAGGCCTGCCAAATCACACCAATAACTGGGTGCCCTCCGGTGAGAAGTTTGATCTCGGTGGCGGCGAAAAGATTGAGGTGGTTTTCACCAACACCCAGACACCCGGGTTGACCGTCAACAAGGTGTACACGTTCAAGCGCGGCAGCTATATCGTCGATGTGCGCTACGACATTAAGAACGAGACGGGCGCGGCGATTACGCCCAAAGCCTACTTCCAATTCCTGCGTGACGCCAACGCACCCGAAGGCGAAAACTCCGGTAACCCATTCCTTGGTGTCGTGACCTTCACCGGCCCAGCGGTGTATACCGAAGCCAAGAAATTCCAGAAGGTGAATTTCGCGGATATCGAAAAAGGTAAAGCGGAACACGCCAAGGAAGCCAGCGATGGCTGGATGGCGATGATTCAGCATTACTTCGTCTCGGCCTGGCTTCCGCAGGGCGGTGTGGGCCGCGAGTTCTTCACTAAACGCGTGACGGACAAGTTGTTCTCAGCTGGCGTCATCGTGCCTGTTGCCGCCGCCGCACCGGGCACAACAACGTCTGTTTCGATGCCTCTCTACTTGGGCCCGCAGGAGCAGAACAACCTCAAGAAGCTCGCCCCCGGCCTGGACCTGGTCGTCGACTACGGTTGGCTGACGTTCCTCGCTTACCCGATGTTCCAAGTGCTTTCGTTCATCAATAGCTTGGTGCACAACTGGGGTTGGACGATTGTCATCTTCACCATCTTGCTGAAGGCGGTCTTCTTCCCGCTGAACCAGAAGGCGGGTAAGTCGATGGCGCACATGAAGTCGTTGATGCCGCGCATGGAGGCGCTCAAGGCGCGCTACGGCGACGACAAGATGAAGCTCAATCAGGCCATGATGGAGCTCTACAAGGCGGAGAAGGTCAACCCGCTCGGTGGTTGCTTGCCCATCCTGATCCAATTTCCGTTCTTCATCGCGCTCTACTGGGTGCTGATTGGTGCGGTCGAACTGCGCAACGCACCGTGGATTGGCTGGATTACTGACCTGTCGACGCCGGACCCACTGTACATCCTGCCGGTGATCATGGGTATCTCGACCTACGTTCAGACCAAACTGAATCCGGCGCCGACGGATCCGATTCAGGCCAAGGTCATGACGATTCTGCCGATCGTATTCTCGATCATGTTCTTCTTCTTCCCGGCGGGCTTGGTGCTCTACTGGACGATGCAGAACATCCTTGGTATTGCCCAGCAGTGGTACATCAATAAGACTTTTGGGAATCCCAACGCGAAACCGGCGGGCCACAGGTAGAACATCCTGACCACAAACAAGCGCCGCGAGCACGAAAGTCCTCGCGGCGTTTTTGTTTCCAGCTCAATACGAGCAAAATGTTTCACGTGGAGCAAATCGACCGACTATGACCACTCCAGACACCATCGCCGCCATTGCCACCCCAAGCGGGAGCGGGGGGGTTGGCGTGATTCGGCTTTCGGGCAAAGGGCTCGGCACACTTGCCCAAGCCCTCGCGGGAAAGGCGCCGAATCCCCGCGTTGCGACGCTCGCGACGTTTCGTGACGGCGCCGGCCAGGTCATCGACCAAGGTTTGGTGCTTTTTTTCCCGGCGCCACACTCCTACACCGGCGAAGACGTCATCGAGCTTCAGGGCCATGGCGGGTCCGCCGTGATGCAGTCACTCTTGGCGTGTTGCCTCGAGTTGGGCGCACGCTTGGCGAGGCCGGGAGAGTTTACGGAGCGGGCATTTCTAAACGGTAAGCTCGACCTCGCGGAGGCCGAAGCCGTCGCGGACCTCATCGACGCCGCTTCTGAGCAAGCGGCGCGCTCTGCCGCGCGATCGCTATCAGGCGAGTTTTCGCGGCGCGTGCACGCGCTGGTTGAGCGCTTGGTCGAACTCCGCATGCACGTCGAAGCGTGCATCGACTTTCCGGAAGAGGAAATTGACCCAGCGGACCGCGCGGCTCAGGCCAGCAAACTCCAGCAAATACGTGCACTTTGGGACGATTTGGCCCGGGAAGCCAAGCAGGGCGCGGTGCTTCGCGATGGGCTGACCGTCGCCTTGATCGGCCGCCCCAATGTCGGCAAATCCAGCCTCCTCAACCGCCTAGCAGGCGAGGACGTCGCTATCGTCACACCCATTGCCGGCACCACGCGTGACCAAGTGCGCGCCACCATCCATCTAGACGGCGTGCCGATCCATCTGATCGATACCGCTGGGTTGCGAGAGACCGACGACACGGTCGAGCGCATCGGCATCGAGCGTACTTGGGCGGCCGTCGAGCGGGCGGGTGCGGCGCTGGTGATCTCAGAGGCGGGTGAAGCTGTCGGTCCTGCGGAAGCGTCGATCGCTGCGCGGCTGCCTGAGGGCATGCCCATGCTGTGGGTGTACAACAAGGTGGATTTGTTTGGCGCTAGCAAAAAAGCGGGCGAAGGAGCGCTTCAGGTTTCCGCGCTCACCGGCGAGGGCATCGACGCGCTCCGCGCTTGGTTGCTCGAGACGGCGGGCTGGCAACCTACCGGCGAGGGGGTGTTCATGGCGCGCGAGCGGCACTTGCTCGCGTTGGGCTTGGCCCGCGAGCATCTAGACGCGGCGCATGCGCTGGCGGCCCAGCAGCATCCTGCCTACGATTTGTTTGCCGAGGAGCTGCGCCTCGCCCAGCGTGCGCTGTCGTCTATTACGGGTGAGTTCACGGCGGACGACCTGCTGGGTGAGATCTTCGGGAAGTTTTGTATTGGGAAATGAGGGGAGATGTTTCACGTGAAGCAATTCCGAACAACCCTAGTCCTTGCTGCGCTACCTTTGTGGGCGTACGCCGCCGCCCCCGAAAAAGTCGAGTTTCCCAGCCTGGCGGAATCCAACCCCACCACGCTGACGGGCTATCTGTACAAACCCGCCAAACTCGATGACAAATCACCCGCGCAGGCGGTCGTCCTTGCGCACGGGTGCAGCGGCATGATTGACGCAGGTGGCAAAAGCGGCGAGCGCATCAAACCGGGGATCAAACACTGGGCTGAGCGCCTCGTTGATCGGGGTTTCGTGGTGCTTGCGGTCGATAGCTTCAACCCGCGCGGCCACGCCGAGGTTTGCACGAAGTCCGATCGCCCCATTCTGGAGAGCCGCGAGCGGCCGCGTGATGCCTACGGCGGGCTGCAGTACCTCGCCAAGCAGTCTTTTGTGGCGAAGGATCGGGTGTTCCTGATGGGCTTTTCCAACGGTGCAACTGGCACGCTCTACGCCGTGGAGGAGGACGGCAAACCGCATCAGCTCGCCAAAAAAGCGGGCGTCAGCTTCCGTGCGGCACGCGCCTTTTACCCCGGCTGTACACAGGCGAACAAAGCGCGGCTGAAGCCAGCGATCCCGCTCGGCATCTTCATTGGCGCCGATGACGATTGGACGCCCGCCCAACCCTGCCGTGAGCTGATCGACCTTAACAAGTCGCGCGGCTTGCCGGTGGCGTACTTTGACTATCCCGGCGCGTACCATGGCTTCGATGTGCCTGGCAGCAAGGTTCGGGTGCGCACCGATGTGCGCATGTCCAACCGGCCAAACTTGGCGTCGGGTGTGCACGTCGGCGGCAACGAGGAGGCGCGCAAAGCGGCAGAGAAGGACGTCGACAACTACTTGCGCGGGTTCCTCGCCCCCAGCGAAGCCCGCTAAGCCGACGCGCCTCACGGCACGCCGGTTCGGCGTGCAAGTCGCACACCGCAAAGCGGGTTTTTTCTTTGACCATCGGGCGTGGCTCCCGTAAACTTTCGGGTTCGCCAAATCGGTGCAAGTTTCAGCAAAAACCCCAACAAAATCATGCAGTTCCCGACCAAATTCGATGTGATCGTGATCGGCGGCGGCCATGCCGGTACCGAAGCCGCGCTCGCGTCTGCGCGAGCCGGGGCAAAGACGTGTTTACTCACTCACGCGATTGAGACGTTGGGGCAGATGTCGTGCAACCCGTCGATCGGTGGCATCGGCAAGGGGCACTTGGTAAAGGAAGTCGATGCGCTGGGTGGCGCAATGGCCATCGTCACCGACGAGGCGGGCATTCAGTTCCGCACCCTCAACGCCAGCAAGGGCCCTGCCGTGCGCGCGACGCGCGCCCAGGCCGACCGCGTCTTGTACCGCGCCGCGATTCGCAAACGCCTCGAAAACCAGCCGAATTTGTGGCTGTTCCAGCAACCGGTTGACGATCTGCTGGTTGAAGACAGAAACGGAACCCCTTGTGTGACGGGGGCAATCACGCAAGCGGGCATTCACTTCATCGGCAAGACGGTGGTGCTGACGGACGGTACTTTCCTGGCGGGCAAGATCCACGTTGGGCTGGAAAACTACTCGGCTGGCCGCGCGGGGGACCCCCCGGCCATCACCTTAGCGGCGCGCCTGCGTGATCTAAAGCTCCCTGTCGGTCGCCTCAAAACAGGGACGCCGCCGCGCATCGATGGACGCTCGATCGATTTCTCCAAGTGCACGGAGCAACCCGGGGACAACCCCACGCCGGTGTTTTCGTTCATGGGTTCGC
>JAJTHU010000112.1 GCA_021300055.1 Nitrosomonadaceae bacterium
ACCCAAGGGTTTTCACTCCCATCAGCACAGAAAGAAAAAACCCGCGCAAGGCGGGTTTTTTGTTTGGGGACGAGGCCCGCGGCTCCAATCATGCCTGCGCATGATTGGACGGAGCCGAGTCTGAGCGCGATGCACCGCGCGAAGTGGAGGCTGATGGGGTTGCTCGGGATGCGATTGCCTCTCGCATCCCTCGGCCTTCGGCCCGTCGCTGCGCGACGTCCTGCGCAAGTCCACTGGACTTGCTGGTCGAACCCAAGGGTTTTCACTCCCATCAGCACAGAAAGAAAAAACCCGCGCAAGGCGGGTTTTTTGTTTGGGGTGGCTGATGGGGTTCGAACCCACGACAACTGGAATCACAATCCAGGACTCTACCGCTGAGCTACAGCCACCAAAGACTTTGAAACGGTGCTACAAAAACCTTTTAGCACGGAGCTGATGGGGCTGCTCGCGGTGCGGTTACATCCCGCACCGCTCGGCCTTCGGCTCGCGCTCTTTGCATTCGCGCGACCTGCGCCAGTCCACTGGACTGGCTGGTCGAACCTCACGACAACTGCTTAGTTGGGTAGCTCACAATCCAGGACTCTACCGCTGAGCTACAGCCACCATAGGGGCGAAATTATAGCTCGCCCAAGGACTCCAGCCAAGTCGAAATCGGTAGTGCGGTATTGGCCTCCAACGATGAAACCGAAATCAGCTGCGCTCCGTTACGCTACTTTCGTCAGCGAATCGACCGAGATCAACGCGGGGTTGCGGCTTCCAGCCCTTCGCGCGATGCTCTGCGACTACAGTCGTGAATACGCCTCCTCGAACCCAAAACTTTGCGGTCAAGCGTGCGAAACGAGGTGACGTGGCGGCAACGATATCGTCAAGAATCTCGTTCGTTACCGCTTCGTGAAACTTACCCTCATCGCGGAACGACCAGATATACAGCTTGAGGCTTTTCAACTCGACGCAACGTTTGGCTGGGATGTAATCGAGGTACAGCGTCGCGAAATCTGGCTGTCCGGTCTTGGGACAGAGACAGGTGAATTCGGGAATCTGCATATGGATCACGTATTCCCGCTCCGGCGTTGGGTTCGGAAATACCTCAAGCTGCTTACTTGGTTGCGCCGTTGGCTCGTCGCCGAGGGCTGTTAACTTCGCGACAGCTGCTTTGGGAACCAATGACTTAGCGACCTTAGTTGAAGCGGATTCTCTGTTGCGCTTGGACTTGGTCGGACGATTGCGGACGTTGGACATGGCCAGATATTCGGTTGGGGTGCACCGCTTCGGCACGGTGTAATGTGAAACCAATGTGCGTGCAGAGCCGATGCAGCGAGGTCGTTACGATAAAATCGGAAGTTTACGGGATACCAACCCGCCGACCAGCGCCGCTCGCAACTGTCACTAGGCGTTGCGGCGGGTTTGCTACATAAAGAGCGCAAGCTGCGTAAGTTGTTTGCGCCCTGTTATCGAGCCATCAGAGGCATTGAGGCAGGGCAGTCGAGTTGCTAAAGGTGGCATTGCCGACAGCAGCAACGCGCAGCTGAGCGATACATAGAGGATGGTTTGTGCGTCTGACCCAGATTAAGCTTGCGGGCTTTAAGAGTTTTGTAGATCCCACCACGATCGCGGTGCCGGGCCAACTGGTAGGCGTTGTTGGTCCTAACGGCTGTGGCAAGTCGAACGTAATTGACGCCGTGCGTTGGGTGCTTGGTGAATCGAGTGCCAAGAATTTGCGCGGTGAGAAGATGGAAGACGTCATCTTCAACGGGTCGTCACAACGCAAGCCCTCTGCGCGCGCGAGCGTAGAGCTTGTGTTCGACAACTCGCTCGGTCGTATTGGTGGCCAATGGGGTCAGTACGCTGAACTGTCTGTAAAGCGTGTACTGTCGCGCGACGGTAACTCGGACTACTACATTAACGGTCAACACGTTCGGCGACGCGATATCACCGACGTATTCCTTGGAACGGGTCTCGGCCCACGCGCATACGCCATCATCGAGCAGGGCATGATCTCTCGGGTGATCACGTCCAAGCCAGAGGAGTTGCGCGTATTTCTAGAAGAAGTGGCCGGCGTCTCGAAGTATCGTGAGCGACGCAAAGAAACTGAGGCGCGCCTAGAAGATTCCAAAGAGAACCTCAATCGCGTCGATGACATCTTGGGTGAGTTGAGCAAGAACGTCGAAAGGCTGACCGAGCAGGCCGCTGTTGCCGCGAAGTATCACGAGCTCAATACCGAACTCAAACTCAACGAGAACCTCTGGGCGTATACCAAGCAGCGTGAAGCGCGTGCCTCGAAAGAGCGCTACGCGAACGAGATCGACAAGGCCGAGACGGGCTTTGAGGGCGAGACCGCGCGATTGCGTGAGGTCGAAGCCGCGCTCGATAAACTCCGCCAAGATCATTACGCTGAAACGGACCAGCTGACGACTGCTCAAGCGGCCATGTTTGAAGCGAATACCGCCGTCGTGCAATTGGAGCAAGAGATCAACTACCTTGCCGACAATCGCCGCCGTCTTGGTGCGCAGGTTGAAGCGCTGGCGCAGCAGTTGCTCGAAGTGGAAGCTAATCGCGATGCGACCACAACCGAACTGGATCGTTGGCATCGCGAGTTAGCCAGTGGAATCGACAAGGTAGCGGAAGCCCGCGAGCGTGCTGAGGCGCTGCGCGAGGAAGTGCCCTCGTATGAAAAGAAGGTGCGCGAGGCTGTCGCCGCAGTGAAGCTTGCCGACAATGAAGTGCGTACAGCCGAGAGCGACCAGGCGCTCAACGAATCACGCGAAGCCAGTGCGCTCAAGATTCTCTCGCAGCTCGAGCAACGCAAGAACCGCCTCACGACCGAAAACATGGCGCTGGTTGTGCCGGAGGACGGCGAAGTTGAGCGTGTGCAAGCCGCTCGCGCCGAATTGCAGGAAGCGCTCGCGCAGACCGAAGAGCAACTTGCCGCCGCAGAGGGTCGCGTCGAAGATTTGGAGAATCGTCGTCGCGACGCAATCGACAACATTGGTCATGCGACGCGCGAACTCGCGCGCATTGAAGCCGCCTTGTTGGCCCTGCAGAACCAGCAGGCGCGAATGGACAATAACAATCGCTTGGCGATGTGGTTGGCGAAGTACCAGCTAGATAACGCGCCGCGACTGTGGCAGTCCGTCAAGATCAAAGAAGGTTGGGAGGACGCACTTGAGGCGGCGCTTGGTCTTCGCCTCAATGCGATGCGTGTCAGCGATGGTTCCGTCATTGACCGGATTGCCACCGACGCGCCACCGGGCGCCGTTGCGCTGTTTTTGGAAGACGGCACGACTGGCGCTGAGCAGAAAACCGAACTCGTCGGCCTAGCGTCCTTTGTTACGGCCGATTCGCCCGGCGCGCTCGGATTTGTCAGAGAGTGCCTAGCAAACGTTTACGTCCTCGAGAACGAGGCGGATGCGCGCCGACACATGGCGCGCCTGCCGTTCGGCGGCGCGCTCGTCACTGCTAAAGGCCATCTGTACAGCCAGCATGGCGTGACGTTCCATGGGCCGCAATCGGAGTTGCACGGCGTGTTGCAGCGCCAGCGCGAGATTGAGTCTCTTAAGGCGGAGTTGCCAAGCAAGATTGAAGCGCGCCACGCCATCGAGGCCCAGCAGAAAGAATTTGAGATCGCACTAGCTGAGACCCAAGAGACGCTCAGACAACTGCGCGCCAGCATGCAGGACACGAAAAACCGTGAACACGCACTGCAAATGGAGGCCCTCAAACTCGAGCAGGCGGTTGCACAGGCTGAGGGTCGCCGTGCTGCTATCCGCGAGGAGCTTGCTCTGATCGATACCGAGATCGAGCAGGAGCGGGGCGAAATGGCCGCGGCGCAAGCGGCGCTTGAAGAGGGCGGCAACAAGATCTCCGAGATGACCGATAAGCTCATGGTGCTCGAAGATCAACAGCGCGCGGCCGAAAGTGCGCTCAGCGATGCGCGTGAGCGGGTCAATGCAGCGGAGCGTGGGGCGCAAGAAGCGAATTACTTCGAGCGCTCGTGCCACGACAAGATCAAGTCCTTGACCGAAATGGTCGCGCAGTTGGCGAAACGTTGGGACGCGCTGAGCGCCAGCCGCACCTCACTTGCGGCCGAACTGGAAAGCTTGCAGGAAGGCAACATTCAAGAACGCCTACAGGCCGCGCTTGCGTTGCGCCAAGAGCGCGAGAAAGCGTTGGCGGCAGCCCGCGATGCGATGGATGCGGCGACCGGCAAGCTAAAAGGCCTCGAAGACCAGCGCCATCAGATCGAGCAGCAGTTGCAGCCGCTGCGTGACAAGATGACAGAACTGCGCATGAAAGAGCAAGAAGCGCGCATCAACGAAGAGACCTTCACGCAGCAGTTGCTTGACAACGGCGGCAACCTCGAGGAACTCGCTGAACTCGTTGAGAAGAGGACGCGCTCCACCGCTTATCAGGCTGAGATCAACCGCTTGACGCAGGAAATCACTGCGCTTGGCGCAGTCAATCTGGCCGCACTTCAAGAGCTAGAGCAAGCCACGGTACGCAAGGAGTTCTTGGACGCGCAGTCGTCCGACCTCAAGCTTGCGGTCGAGACCCTAGAGAACGCGATCAAGCGCATCGACCGTGAAACACGCGATCTGTTGCAGACCACCTTTGAAACCGTCAACCGCAACTTCATGGAACTGTTCCCGTCGCTTTTCGGCGGTGGCAACGCCTATCTGCGTCTGACGGGGGACGAGATTCTGGACGCGGGCCTCCAGGTGTTCGCTCAGCCGCCGGGCAAGAAGAATTCATCAATTCAGTTGCTCTCGGGTGGCGAGAAGGCACTCACCGCGCTGTCACTGGTGTTCTCGCTGTTCCGCCTGAACCCGGCGCCATTCTGCTTGCTGGACGAGGTGGACGCGCCGCTCGACGACTCCAACACGGACCGCTTCTGTGACCTGGTCAAGAAGATGTCGGCGTCCACGCAGTTCTTGTTTATTACGCACAACAAGGTGACGATGGAGATGGGCGAGCAACTCGTTGGCGTGACCATGAATGAACCTGGCTGCTCGCGCATCGTCGAAGTCGATATTGATGCCGCCAAGAAATTTGCGAGCAGCGCGCCGCAAGCCGTTGCCGCGTGAACAAGGTGAGCGCCACCGCAGCGATTCGCGACTCCCTGCTACCCGAAGCCCACTGAATTCCGACTAGCCACGCGCCGATGATTTCAGATTTCCAACTCGTTTTGGTAGGCATCATCGCCGTCATCATCGTCGGCGTCGTCGTCTACAACCGTTGGCAAGAAGCCAAGTACAAGCGTCGTGCCGAGAGTGCGTTCTCGGCAGCCGACCGAGACGATGCATTGTTCAATGCGCCGGGGCCAGCCGCGGATCGCGTCGAGCCTTCGTTTCGCGGCATGGACGCTGACGAAGCCGCGGCGCTTGAAGAGCTTACGCGACCCATCGGTACCGTTCCGTGCGCAGGTTCGGGCAGTGCAATTGGGGGAAGTGGCGTTGATGTCGATGCGCGCGACACCCACGTCGGTCGGCCGATCGTGCGCGGCAGTGCTGCAGAGCTCCAGCCGTCCATCAATCCGGAAATCGATAGCGTCGCCACCATGCTTGCGGACGCGCCGGTCGACGCCGACACGCATGCGCCGGTCATCGCGGAGTCTGCCGAGATTTCGCGGCATATCGTTTGGGAGGGGATGACCGGCGGCTTGTGGCAAGTCATTGATCCGACTCTTGATGTTGCGTATCGCGAGCTGCGCGCCGGGTTGCAATTGGCAGACCGCGCTGGTGCGACGGACGAGACTACGATCGCGGCGTTCCATGAAGCGATGGGCCGATACGCCATGCAGTTGGGCGCCGTGGCGCAGCGCGAAGACGTTTCCGAAGCCAGCCGCCGCGCGCAGATGGTCGATCAGTTTTGTGCAGAGACCGACATTGAAGTCGCAATCAACGTCCAGGGCAAGAATGGCGTGACCTTTGCTGCAACAAAGCTGCGTGGCCTAGCCGAGGCTCAGGGTCTGAGGGCTTTGCCGAGTGGAGAGTATGCGCTGCATGATGACTATGGGCGCGTCTTGTTCACGCTACGAAACGGCAACCCGCAAGAGGCTCTCGGCCTGCGCGGCGAGCAGCCCTACTTCACGATGCTCAGCTTCGCGCTCGACGTGCCGCGTACACCGTCGCCCAACCAGAACTTCGAGCGCATGTTCACCCTTGCACTACAGTTCGCCGACGTGTTGCACGGCGAGGTCGTTGATGACAACAAGCGCATCCTGACCGCCAACGGGCGCAAGGTAATCGGTGAGACCATCCACGGAATCGTTGGGGAAATGCAAGCGCGCAACGTCGTGCCCGGCTCTGCGGTGGCGCTGCGGCTGTACGCATAAGTTAGGCGCATGAGCACGTCTCCCGCGGCACGAATCGGCGATCTACGCCGCGCGATTGAGCAACATCTGTACAACTACCATGTGATCGATCAGCCGACGATCACCGACGCTGAGTACGACCAGCTGTTCAACGAATTGGTCGCGCTAGAAGCCGCGCATCCTCAGCTAGTTACCGCCGATTCACCGACGCAGCGCGTTGGCGCGAAGCCGCTCGATCAGTTCGATGAGGTTACGCACCGCGTGCCGATGCTCTCGCTTGGCAACGCCTTTGCAGAGGACGACGTGCGCGGTTTCGATCGTCGCTGTCGCGAGGGCCTGGGCATCGGTGCTGACGCGCTGATCGAGTACGCTTGCGAGCCAAAGTTTGATGGCCTCGCTATTTCACTCACCTATGAGAACGGCCACTTCGTCCAGGGTGCGACACGCGGTGATGGATCGGTTGGCGAAGATGTCACGCTCAACCTGCGCACCATCAAATCCATCCCGCTCAAGATCGACACCAGTGCAGCGCGCCTTGAGGTGCGCGGTGAAGTCTTGATGCAACGGCGCGATTTCGATGCGCTCAACGCACGCCAAGCGGCAAAAGGCGAAAAGACTTTCGTCAATCCGCGCAATGCTGCCGCAGGGTCGTTGCGTCAGCTCGATCCGAGGCTCACCGCCGAACGGCCACTGAGTTTTTTTGCTTACGGGTTGGGTGCGGTCGAGGCTGTTGAATTGCCTGCAACACACTCGGCATGCATGGATTGGCTTGCCAACCTACGCTTTCCTGCGACGCGCGATCGCGCGGTTGTGAGTGGCCTTGAAGGTCTACTCAGTTATTTTGCGCGATTGGGTGAGATGCGGGCTCGGTTGCCGTTCGATATTGACGGCGTTGTGTACAAGGTGAATTCGCTCAGCCAGCAGCAAGCGCTTGGCTTCGTATCGCGTGCGCCGCGATTTGCGATCGCGCACAAGTTTCCTGCAGAGGAAGCATCCACCGAGTTGCTCGGGATCGATGTCCAAGTGGGTCGCACGGGCGCGATTACGCCAGTTGCGCGGCTACGGCCCGTGTTTGTGGGTGGCACGACGGTATCGAACGCAACACTCCATAACGAAGACGAGGTCCGCCGCAAGGACCTGAAGATTGGCGATACGGTAGTCGTTCGTCGCGCGGGCGACGTCATTCCCGAGGTTGCTGCAGTCATCGCCGCGAAACGCCCCGCCGATGCGCGCGAGTGGCTCATGCCAACACGCTGCCCTGAGTGTGATTCGGCCATCATTCGGTTGGAAGGTGAGTCAGTCGCGCGATGCACCGGCGGGCTGTTTTGTCCCGCGCAGCGCAAGCAGGCGCTGTTGCACTTCGCGCAGCGTCGCGCCATGAATATCGAAGGGCTTGGCGAGAAGTTGGTCGATCAGGTCGTCGATCAAGGGTTGGTGCGCACCGCGGCAGACTTGTATCGGCTCGGCCTGATGCAACTCGCGAGCCTTGAGCGCATGGGTGAGAAGTCTGCCCAAAATCTTCTCGACGGTATCAGTAACTCACGCGCGACGACGCTGCCTCGATTTGTTTACGGTCTGGGAATCCGCCATGTCGGCGAGGCGACGGCCAAGGATCTCGCGCGCCACTTCGGCAAGATCGACGCGATCATGGGTGCGAGCATCGAGCAGCTACTCGAAGTGAACGATGTCGGGCCGGTGGTGGCGCAGTCCATCCGCCGTTTCTTTGATGAACCGCATAACCGAGAGGTCGTTGAACAGCTGCGTGCGTGTGGTGTGCACTGGACGGAATCCGAGCCATCAGCATCGACCATTGTGCGCGGCGCTTTCGCTGGAAAGACGGTGGTCCTAACAGGCACATTGCCAACCCTGAGTCGTGAGGAGGCCAAAGAGCGACTCGAAGCAGCAGGGGCAAAGGTGGCAGGCAGCGTCTCGAAGAAGACGGATTACGTCATCGCTGGTGGAGAGGCGGGTAGTAAACTCGATAAGGCTCAAGAGCTCGGAATTGCGGTGCTCGATGAGGAATCGTTTCTAAGGCTATTGGACGAGTGAAGAAGACGAGTGAAGGGCGCGCCATGAAAAAGAAAGTGACCAAAGCGGTTTTCCCGGTAGCGGGTCTCGGTACCCGCTTCTTGCCAGCGACTAAAGCGAGCCCGAAGGAGATGCTGCCGGTCGTCGATAAGCCGCTGATTCAGTACGCGGTGGAAGAAGCTGCTGCGGCGGGCATCACCGAGATGATTTTTGTGACCGGGCGCGGCAAGCGCACGATCGAGGATCACTTCGATAAAGCCTATGAACTTGAGGCCGAGCTTCTCTTGAAGGGGAAGCAGCGGTTGCTTGAGCGAGTGCGCGACATGCTGCCTAGCGGTATTCGCTATGCTTACGTGCGCCAGCCTGAGGCTTTGGGCCTGGGGCACGCCGTGTTGTGTGCTCGTCATTTGGTGGGCGACGAGCCATTCGCCGTCATCCTAGCGGATGATTTGATCGATGCACGTGTTCCAGTGATGCAACAGATGGTTGAGCAGTTCACGACGCACGGCGGCTCTGTTCTTGGCTGTGTGCCAGTGCCGATGAGTCAAGTGTCGTCGTACGGCATCGTGGCGGCCAAGCCAGTGTCAAAGAAGAAGGGTGAGCGCGTTGGCCGCATGTCGGCAATTGTGGAGAAGCCACAGCCTGAAGATGCGCCGTCCAACTTGAGCGTCGTTGGCCGCTATATTCTGACGCCGGGTGTTTTCAATCATCTAGAGAAGATCCGCACAGGCGTGGGCAAGGAAATTCAGCTCACCGATGGCATTGCAGCGCTGCTTAAGAAAGAAAAAGTTTTTGCCTACGAGTTCGAAGGTATTCGCTACGACTGCGGCTCCAAGCTTGGATACTTGCAAGCCACAGTCGCACTAGGTATGCAGCACCCTGAGGTTGGCGCCGCGTTTCGAGAACATATGTCGCACCACAGTGAGCAAAGCTTGAAGTCCGGCAAGACCACGAAGGTTTCGAACAAAAAAGGGAGCAAGCGATGAACCACGCGGAAGCGCAGGACTTGTTGGCGCGGTCCGAAGTGTTGTTCACGGCAGAGCAGGTGAGCGCTGCAACAGCGCGTGTTGCTGCTGAACTTAACCGCGATTACGCCGACAAGCATCCGCTGGTGCTCGGTGTGATGGGCGGCGCAGTGGTGTTCACCGGACAACTTTTGCCGCAACTGACGTTTCCGCTCGACTTCGACATCGTCTCGGCGTCACGCTACGGCGATGCCACCGTCGGTACAAACTTGGTGTGGCGCGTCACGCCGCGTGACAATGTTGCGGGTCGTCACGTCATTTTGCTCGACGACATCCTTGACGAAGGTGTAACTTTGGCGGCGATCGTCGAGTTGCTACGCAGCCAAGGCGCGCTGAGCGTTGAGTGTGCAGTGTTTTGCGTCAAGGATTACGGTTCTGAAAAAAATGCGCGCAAACCGCTAAAGGCACGTTACGTCGGGATGGAAGTGCCGGACCGTTTCATCTACGGGTATGGCATGGATGTCTCTGGCGCGTGGCGGAATTTGCCCGCTATCTACGCCGTCCGGCAGGACGCTTAGCACTCACCTGAGAGAATCACGAATTCAGATATTCAAACTCGCCTATCGGCGCGGCTTTCCAAGCAAAAACGCCCGTCAATCAATGACTTTCGCAATCTGGAGTTTCTTGTGCTCGCAATCATCGGTGGTACTGGACTAACCAATCTCCCCAACCTCGAAATCACCAAAAAGGAAGTGGTGCGCACGCCTTACGGTGATCCTTCTGGCTATCTCACCTACGGCCGCATTGATAATTCCATCGTGATTTTTCTTGCGCGTCACGGCTATGGTCATACCTTGCCACCGCATGAGGTGAACTACCGCGCCAACATTTGGGCGTTGAAGTCAGTTGGGGTGACGCGAGTCCTCGCCGTCAACGCGGTGGGTGGCGTCGCGCCGGACATGGGGCCAGGTGTGCTTGCCGTTCCCGATCAAGTGATCGACTACACCTATGGGCGCAAGCACACTTACTTTGAAGCCGATGCGCCGGTGACGCACATTGATTTCACCGACCCCTACTGCAACCGTGCGCGATTGCTCTATCTTGCTGCCGCCAAAGCCGCGGATATCCCCGTGCTCGAGTGCGGCACGCTTGGCGTCACGCAAGGCCCGCGTCTCGAAACGCGTGCCGAGGTCATGCGCCTGCACCGCGACGGCTGCACGATGATCGGCATGACCACCATGCCCGAGGCGGCACTCGCGCGCGAGCAGCAACTCTCCTATGCAACGCTCGCGTTGTCGATGAATCATGCGGCGGGCTTGGGGTCATCCTCTGATGGGATTAAGCTTGCGGACGCCGATGCAGTGCTTAAGGTGGGCATGGAGAAGGTCAAGCAAATTCTTGCCAAGGCGGTTGAGATGCACGGCGCAATGCCAGCAGATCAACGTGGCCTGAACTAAACGAGTCCTTTTATGGCTGTCAGACCAATCCTGAAGATGGGCACACCATCGTTGATGCAGCCCTCGGTACCACTGCCCCGCGAGCAGTTTGGTAGTCGCGCGCTCAGTAAGTTGCTCGACGACATGAAGCAAACCATGGTCGCTGCCCATGGTGCGGGATTGGCGGCGCCGCAGATCGGCGAGAACGTTCGCTTGGTGATTTTTGAAGTGCGCGAGAATCCGCGCTACCCCGGAGTGGTTGTGCCGTTCACGGTGCTGATCAACCCGGTGATTTCGGTCATCGGCGAAGCGCGCGAGGCCGGTTGGGAAGGTTGCTTGTCTGTACCCGGCATGCGCGGTGAAGTCACGCGTCCCGCGAAAATCCGTTACACCGGATTCGACGAGCATGGTGAGCCGATTGACCGTACTGTCGAAGGTTTTCACGCGCGCGTGGTGCAGCACGAGTGTGATCATCTTGATGGCGTGCTGTATCCGATGCGCATGACGGATATGTCGCGCTTTGGCTTCACTGAGATACTATTCCCCGATCTAGCCCCCTACGACGACGATTGACGCGAGGCGCACATGACTGACCCGACAAGTTCCGCCGTTCCACCATCCGCTGCGCCCGTTGAGCGAGATTTGTCCGGCGAGAAGAACACGCTACTTATCCTGTATGTGATGCACGGGCTCTCGCCGTTCACGCTGTGGATTCTCGCCATCGTTGCTATGATCGTTGGCCTGCTCAAGCGCGGCGACGTGACCGGCACTTGGCTTGATTCGCACTACGATTGGTTAAGCCGAACCTTTTGGTTTGGCCTGCTCTGGGGCGCGTTGGCGTGGCTCACGTTCTGGGTTCTCGGCCTGCTCACGCTGGGCATCGGCATGATCGTGCTGTGGATCTTGCCGCTGTCGGTGCTGATTTGGTATCTCTACCGAGTCATCTACGGCGCCATCAAGCTCTCAGAAAATCGTCACATTGGGCGCTAGCGCTTGATGTGATTCGGTGCGTACGTGGTCTTGCCGACTAGCGCGTGATCTCGGTGAGGCGCGTTCGTAACGCCTCACCCAGTTTGTTGCCCTCGCTCGGCTCTGCCAGCAACGGGCTCTCGATAATGAATACATCCTCGGCCCGACTACCGAGTGTGGTGATGCGCGCGTCGTGAACGCTGACACCGGCCTCGTGCAAGGTCCGAGCGATCGACGAAAGTAAACCTGGACGGTCAGAGCAAGTGACGCTCAGCTCATAGAAGCCGTTAGCAGCGGCGGTGCGCGCGGGGCGCAACACGATTTCGGGCGTGAGTGGAAAGTGCTTGGCTTGTCGTGACTGGCGGCTAGTTGCCGGTGAAGGTAGCGCGTTGCTGCCAATGGCGCGGCGCAGTTCGCGCTCGATGCGCGCCAATGCATCGCCGGGCTCGTTGCGGTGTTTGGGCACGACGAGGAAAGTGTCGAGCGCATAGCCGTGCGTTGTCGTGTAGATCTTCGCTGAGACAATGTCTAGACGCAGCCGTTCGAAGGCGTCGGTTAGACGTGCGAACAGTCCCGATCGATCGCTCGTCATGATGAGCACTTCGAATAACTCACCGTCAGGCTCGGCACGCGCGTGCACCGCCGCTGTCTCTGGTGCTATAGCGTCACCGATGACTTTGGCGTGCCAAGTTAAATCTTCGACATCGAACCGCTGGAAGTAACGCTCGTCGACATGCGACCATAGCGCCGGACGACTTACGGATTCATCGAGTCCCAAGCGACTTAGGGTATCGCGTCGCTTGTAGTCGAGCCAGTGCGGGTTCACTGCGCTGTCCCCGCGCAGCAGGCGACGCGTGGCGCGAAACAGTTCTTCGAGTAGGCGC
>JAJTHU010000079.1 GCA_021300055.1 Nitrosomonadaceae bacterium
CGGCCGGCTTTGCCTTGTAGGCGATCGACACACCCGCTTCCCGCATCATCGGCAAATCGTTGGCGCCGTCGCCGATCACCATGATTTCCGCGCGCGCTGCGCCCAGCGTTGCCGCCGCGTCGCGTACGTGTTGTGCTTTGGCCTGCGCATCACACAACGCACCGACGACGCGCCCGGTGAGCTTGCCGTCGACGATCTCTAGCGTGTTTGAAAACGCCGCATCGAGCTTGAGGCGCGCTTGCAACCGTTCGGTGAAAAACGTAAAGCCGCCAGACACGAGCAGCGTGTACACGCCCGCTGCCTGCGCGGCAGCCACCAGCGTCTCTGCGCCAGGGGTCAGTTGTAGCCGCTCCTCGTACACCGTCTGCAACACCTTGGCGTCGAGCCCGGCGAGCACCGCCACGCGTTGCCGCAGCGACGTCGGCCAATCGATCTCGCCACGCATCGCGGCGGCGGTAACGGCGGCGACTTCCGCCTTCTTGCCGACAAAGTCGGCGATCTCGTCGATGCACTCAATGGTGATGAGTGTCGAATCCATATCCATTGCGAGCAATCGGAA
The DNA here is from genome assembly GCA_021300055.1 of Nitrosomonadaceae bacterium. GTDB lineage: Bacteria > Pseudomonadota > Gammaproteobacteria > Burkholderiales > Usitatibacteraceae > UKL13-2. The sequence continues at coordinate 560 of JAJTHU010000079.1, forward strand.
TGCGGCGAGTGGGTTTGTCATGTTGCTCATGCCGCTACCTCCTTTGCATTGCCGCCGAGTTTGTTTGCGACGTCAGCGAGTGTCATCGGCGTGAGGTCGCGCAACACCGCGCGGATTTCTAGCACGCGCTCGCGCAGGTTGGCGATCGGTTTTTCGATACGCAGTTTGTCTTGGCCGGCCAGCTTAAAGTGGCGGCGCGTTTGCACCAGTTGAATGACGCGCTGCGGATGAATTGGCGTGTCAGGCCCGAACTGAATCGAGATCGATGCGCCAGAGGCATCGATCTTGATCAGATCGAGCGGCTTACCGAGGATGCGCAGCGCGTGGCTATCGAACAGTGTGGCGGTAGGGTCTGGCAAGGTGCCAAAGCGATCGACCAGCTCTTCGCGCAGCGCTTCAAGCGCGTCTTCGTCTTCGCAGTTGGCGAGGCGCTTGTAGATGACGAGGCGCTCGTGCACTTCGCCGCAGTACGTTTCTGGCAGCAGAGCGGGGGTATGCAGATTGATTTCGGTGGCCACACTCAAGGGCTTCGACAGATCAGGCTCTTTGCCGGCCTTCAATGATTTCACCGCGTGGTTGAGCATGTCGGTGTAAAGCGTGAAGCCGATGTCGGTGATGCCGCCCGATTGATCGTCGCCCAGCACTTCACCCGCGCCGCGGATTTCCAGATCGTGCACGGCCAGGTAAAAGCCCGCGCCGAGGTCTTCCATGGCTTGGATCGCCTCAAGCCTTCGCTTGGCGTTGATGTTGAGGCTCTCTTCCGGCGGGGTGAGAAGATACGCATACGCCTGATGGTGTGAACGGCCCACGCGACCTCGCAACTGATGCAACTGCGCAAGCCCGAACTTATCCGCGCGGTGGATCAAGATCGTGTTGGCCGTGGGCACGTCGATGCCGGTCTCGATGATGGTCGAGCACAGCAGCACGTTCGCCTTCTGGTGATAGAAGTCGCGCATCACGCGCTCGAGTTCGCGCTCGGGCAGCTGACCATGCGCCACCGCGATACGCGCTTCAGGTATGAGGCGTTCGAGCTTCTCGAGTTGGTTCTGAATGGTTTCGACTTCGTTGTAAAGGTAATACGCTTGGCCGCCACGTTTGAGTTCGCGCAGGATGCCTTCGCGAATCACGCCATCAGAGAGACGATTGACGAAGGTCTTGATCGCCAAGCGGCGTTGCGGCGCAGTGGCGATAACGGAAAAATCGCGCAAGCCTTCAAGCGACATCGCCAGCGTACGCGGAATGGGCGTTGCGGTCAGCGTGAGCACATCGACTTCCGCGCGCAGCGCCTTGAGTTGCTCTTTCTGACGCACACCGAAGCGATGCTCTTCGTCGATGATCACCAAGCCGAGGTTCTTGAACACCACATCTTTTTGGATGAGCTTGTGCGTGCCGATGGCGATATCGATGGTGCCATCCGCCAAGCCCTTGATGGCCTCGCTCGTTTCCTTGCCTGTCCGAAAGCGCGAGAACTCGGCGAGCTTGACTGGCCACTCGGCGAAGCGATCAGAGAATGTTTGATGGTGTTGCTCGGCGAGCAACGTGGTCGGCACCAAAATCGCGACCTGCTTGCCCGCGTTGACAGCGATGAACGCGGCGCGCAGCGCGACTTCGGTTTTGCCGAAGCCAACGTCGCCACACACGAGGCGATCCATCGGCTTGCCCGACGTCATATCCGCAAGCACGGCCTGAATCGCGGCGGCTTGGTCGGGGGTCTCTTCAAACGCAAAGCCGGCCGAGAACGCGTCAAATTCGTTGTTGCGCAGCGGGAATGCGTAGCCTTGACGCGCCGCGCGGCGTGCGTAGAGATTCAACAATTCAGCAGCGGTATCGCGAATTTGCTCGGCCGCTTTACGACGCGCCTTCTCCCATTGGCCCGAACCGAGGCGATGCAGCGGTGCTGCTTCGGGATTGGCGCCGGTGTAGCGCGATATAACCGAGAGTTGCGCCACGGGCACGAACAACTTGTCGTTGCCGTCGTAGTGCAACTCAAGAAACTCCATCGCACCTTCGCCGAGGTCCATTGACACCAGCCCCATGTAGCGACCGATGCCGTGTTGCTCGTGAACGACTGGATCGCCGACCTTGACTTCAGCGAGATCGCGCAACATGCCCTCGGCGTTGCTGCGATTGCGTTCGCGTCGGCGTGCTTGCTTGACCTCGGATGCGTAGAGTTCGTTCTCCGTGACGAGTGCAAGCTTATCTTCTGGCGAGATGAAGCCGCGCTGAATGGGCGCAACACAGACGTGCAAACTGTCCAATCCACGGGTGGTTTCAGCCAAAAGTGCCTGAAAGTCCGCGCCAGCGATGGACTTTAGTCCGTGGTCCTGCAGCAGGCTGGCGATGGTTTCGCGTCGGCCAAGACTTTCTGCTGCGATGACCACGCGACCTTCAAACGTCGCGACGAGTTGCTTGAAGCGTGCGAGCGGATCAGCGGACTTGCGATCGACCTCAACCGCAGGCAGCGCTTGCGTGTGCATCTGTAATGCCGCGGCGTCGAGCCGCGCAAAGCGCGCGACACCGGCGAATAACTGGTCCGTCGGTAAAAAGATCTCCGTGGGCGGCAGCAGTGGATGATCTTTGTCGCCGCGCAGCACGTCATACCGCGACTTCACATCACGCCAGAAGCCCTCGGCGACTTGCGCTACTTCGCCATGCAGACAAACGCGCGTTGTGTCCGGTACGTAGTCGAAGACAGTGGCCGTGTGGTCAAAGAAGAGTGGCAGCAGGTACTCAACGCCATTGGGTGCGAGCCCTGATGAAACGTCCTTGTAGATGCGGCTCTTCGAAGGGTCGCCTTCGAAGCGATCGCGAAACGCCTCCCGAAACTGGTTTTGGCCCGCTTTGTCGAGCGGGAATTCGCGCGCGGGCAACAAACGAATTTCGTTGACGGGATAGATCGAGCGCTGCGTGTCGACGTCAAAGGTGCGGATAGCGTCGATTTCGTCACCGAAGAGATCTAAGCGATATGGCACGCTCGATCCCATCGGAAACAGGTCGACAATGCCGCCGCGAATCGCGAACTCTCCCGGCGCCATGACTTGCTTGACGGTGCTGTAACCAGCAAACACTAAGTCTTCGCGGAATGCGTCGAGGTCCAGTCGCGTCTTGGTGCGCAAAAAGAACACGCGCCCTGCCATGTATTCGCGTGGCGCAAGACGCGTCATCGCAGTGGTGACGGGCACGATGCCGATGTCGAAATCCGACTTGGCGAAGCGATACAACGTGGCGATACGCTCAGATACCAAATCTGGATGTGGCGAGAACTGATCGTACGGAAGTGTTTCCCAGTCTGGCAGGCGACAGATACGCAAGCGAGGACCGAACCATGCAACTTCCTGCGTCAGGCGCTCCGCATCCGCTGCATCGGCCGTTAGCAGCAGCAGGGGCGTTGATGCGGCTGCGTGCGCGCGAACGATTTGCAGCGCGTCGCTTGAGCCAACGCCGTTCGGGAAGCTCGACTTCATGCTTGCTGCGCGTGGCGC
>JAJTHU010000041.1 GCA_021300055.1 Nitrosomonadaceae bacterium
CAGCACCTCAAGCCTACGCTCGCCTTCCTGGACATCAAGATGCCAGGACAAACGGGCATCGAGGTGGCGCAAGGCATCGAATCCGATACGCGCGTGGTGTTTGTCACCGCCTTCGACCAATATGCCGTGCAGGCGTTTGAGAATGAAGCGGTCGATTACGTGCTGAAGCCGGTGAGCAATGAGCGCCTCACACAAACAGTCAATCGCTTGCGCAATGCGCTCCTGCAGTCTCAGCCGGCACCGGAAATTGCGCAGTTGCTGAAGCTCCTGTCGCAACACGGCCAGCAACGTGCGGTGCCGCAAGCGGGACCGCTGCGTTGGATTCGCGCGAACCGAGGTGACACAACATATCAAATCTCCGTCGACGAGGTGTCACACTTTCAAAGCGATGACAAATACACGGTCGTCAACACAGCCAACGGTGAGCACCTCATCACCAAACCGCTGAGTGAGCTCGTGCAGCAGCTCGATGCTGAGCAGTTCTGGCAGGTGCATCGCGGCACCGTGGTTAACGTGCGCTATGTCATCTCCAGCAAACGCGATGGCGAAGGGCGTATGGGCCTGCAATTGCGTGGTGTGGACGGACCGGTCACCGTATCTCGCGCCTACCAGCACCTGTTCCGGCAGATGTAACGCGGAAGAAAAGCCTAGTATTGGCGCGCATTTTCAGGCGTTTTTGCCCCAAAACTGCCCGCCAATCGGCGAGTTTGATCCTCTGGATTTCGAGGATTCTGGTTTTGCGGAACGGTGCGCCTCAGGCGAGAATGCGGGTCTCATCACTTCGGAGGGACCATGTTCACTCGTTCTGCCATCGCGTGTATCGCGACCGCTGTGTTGGTACTAGCATCGCTGTCAGCTGTCCCCGCAGATTCGAAACCGTTTCGCTGGTCGTCTCAGGGCGACGCCGCGACGCTCGATCCACATAGCCAGAACGAGACGCTCAATAACGGGCTCAACAACTTGGTTTACGAGTACCTGTTGACGCGCGATCGAAAGGACTTTACGAGGTTCACTCCGGGGCTCGCGCTGTCGTGGACCAAACCAACGCCAACTACCTGGATTTTCAAGTTACGCTCCGGCGTGAAGTTTCACGATGGCACACCGTTCACCGCAGACGATGTCGTGTTTTCGTTCAACCGTGCGCGCGAATCGACCGTGACTTTCAAGCTCTATTCGTCGCAGGCCGGTATCCCGCGCAAGATTGACGACCACACTGTTGAGTTCACTACGCCCGTTCCGAACCCGGTGATGCTCGATACGATCAATAACATCATGATCATGAGCAAGGCGTGGGCAGAGAAGAACCGCGTCGTCAAGCCGCTCGATTACACCAAGAAAGAAGAGAGCTTCGCCACGCGCAACGCCATGGGTACTGGCCCGTTCAAGCTCGTGTCTTGGGAGCCCGGCATCAAGCTAGTGCACCAGCGCAACAATGAGTGGTGGGGCATCAAGGCCGGTATTTCTACGGGTAACGTGAGCAGCAGCGAATACCGTCCGATCACGAATGCTGCCACCCGCATGGCAGCATTGAAATCAGGTGAGCTCGATTTCGTGCTCGACCCTTCTGTGCAAGACGTAGTGCGGCTCAAGACAGATAACACCCTCAAGGTGTGGGAGGGGCAAGAGCAACGATTGATCTACGTAGGGTTTGACCAAGCGCGCGATGAGTTGCTGTACAGCAACGTCAAGGGCAAAAACCCCTTCAAGGATCGGCGCGTGCGCCTCGCGGCCTACCACGCGATCGACATCAATGCGCTTAACAAGTCGGTCATGCGTGGACTATCTGTACCGACCGCCATCGCACTTGCGTCCGGGCCGGGAGCGGGAGTGCCGGCGTCCCAAGATGTGCGGCATCCGTTTGACCCTGTGCGTGCAAGGCAGTTGCTCGCCGAGGCGGGTTACCCGAAGGGCTTTGCGTTCACGATGCATTGCCCGAACGACCGCTATGTGAACGATGAAAAACTTTGCGTGGCGATTGCCGCGATGTGGGCCAAGATTGGCCTCGATGTGCGTGTCGAGACGATGACCAAAGCCAACTTCTTCCCGCGCGTGCAAAAACGCGATACCACCGCCTTCTTGGCAGGTTGGGGAGGTGCGGCGTTTGACGCAATCTTCACGTTGAAGCCGATCATGCGTAGCCGCGATGGCAAGGGGTCCGGCGACTCCAATTACGGTGACGCCAAGATTCCTGAGCTCGATACGCTGATCGATCAGATCGAAGGCAATATGGAACTTGTTGAGCGTCAAAAGCAAATCAACCAAGCCGTGCGTATCATGCACGAACAAGTCCACGTCATTCCGCTGCATCGTCAGGTAATTCCTTGGGTGTCGCGGAAGAACGTTACCGTTTTGCATCGACCCAACAACTTGGTCGATCTCCATTGGGTCAACGTCAACTAGACCTGCGGAAACGTAAGTGATTAACAAGAATGCATCAGAGAGGAGTATCTGCCGTGAATAGATTGTTTTCTAGACTTGCCGTACTAACCGCGGCCATCGGAGCCGGTTTGTGGAGCGCTGGCGCAATCGCGCAACCAGCGCAGACATTGCTGATTCGCCAACCGGCGATCTCCGCAAATCATTTGGCATTCGTGTACGCTGGTGACATTTGGCTCGCGGATCGCAATGGCAAGAACCCGCAGCGCATTACCACGCATCCAGCGGATGAACTCGCACCGGTGTTCTCGCCCGACGGCAAATCCATTGCGTTCACCGCGCGCTACGATGGCAACACCGATGTTTACGTTGTCGGTATTGACGGCGGCCAGCCAAAGCGGCTCACTTGGCACCCAGGGCCGGATACGGTAGCCGGTTGGAGCGTTGACGGTAAGCGCGTGCTGTTCGCCAGTCCGCGCGAAGTCGCGCTTGGGCGTAGCAACCAACTCTACGAAGTTGCTGTTGAAGGCGGCTTCGAAAAGAAAGTCATGGAAGCGCAAGCGTTTGAAGGGCGTTGGTCCGCTGACGGCAAGCGCCTCGCCTATCGGCCTTATCGCTTAGCGTATAGCAACAATGCCGGCTGGCGCCTGAACCGCGGCGGTAGCGCGCCACCGATTTGGATCATCGATCCGGTTGCAAACACATGGGAGCGTGTGCCACACACGAACTCCAATGACATGAATCCGCTTTGGGCGGGTAACGACGTGGTGTTTATTTCGGATCGTGACAACGTCGCGTCCAATCTTTTCATCTACCGCGCGGCAGACAAGTCCGTTAAGCAACTGACCCAAGAAAAGGTCTGGGACGTGCGTAACGCCACATTGCACGGCGACATTGTGGTTTATGAAGTTGGTGGCCGCTTGAAAGAGTTGAACCTCAAGACCAACGCTATTCGCGATCTGCTAATTCAAGTGAATGTGCAGGCTATCCAAGCGCGTCCTCAGTGGAAAGATGCAACTGGCAACACCACGTCCGCGCGTCTATCGGCAACCGGCAAGCGCGTAGTGGTCACCGCGCGCGGCGAAGTGTTCACCGTGCCGACCAAAGACGGCTCCGTGCGCAACATCACGCAGACCTCGGGCGTTCGTGAAAAAGACGGCATGTGGAGCCCAGATGGGCAGAGCGTCGCCTACATTTCGGACGCCGGCCTTAAGCACAGTGTGGTTATCCGCGATCAACTCGGACTTAACCAAGGTCGCACCATCAATTTAGGTGTGGACAACAAAGGCGGCTACTTAGCGCTGCAGGCATGGTCGCCGGATGGCAAGACCATCGTGTATAGCGACAACCTGTTGAACCTCTACGCCCTCGATGTGGCGAGCGGGGCATCGCGCATCATCGACAATCGCCAACGTCGCGGTGGTTGGAACGTGTCGTTCTCCTCAGATAGCCGTTACCTTGCCTATGCCGTTGCGGGTGACAACTATATGCAGCGTATCCGTATCCATGACTTCACGTCGGGGAAGAGCACCACCGTCACAGATGGTCTGAGTCACGCGGACAACCCTGTTTTCGGCGGCACCGACTATCTCTACTTCACGGCCTCGATTAACACCGGTCCGGCCATCGTCGGTCTCGATATGTCCTCACAAGAGCGCCCGATCCGTGACGGCATTTACGCATTGGTGCTGGCCGCAGATGGCAAATCGCCCATGGCCGCACGCACTGGCGACGAAGACGAAAAGAAAGAAGCACCCAAAGAGCCGCCGAAGGATGCCGGCAAGGACGCTGGCAAGGATGCGAAGCCCGCCACGCCAGCAGCACCGGCTGCGCCTAAGGTTAAGCCGACCAAGATCGACTTTCATGGTCTGATGAACCGCGTGGTAGCGTTGCCCGTCGCGGAGCGTAACTACGATTCGCTGGCTGTCGGCTCTGACGGTGGCTTGTTCTATATCGAGCGTCGCCAGCCCGGTGCCAGCAATGATGCGCCCGATCCCGAAGGCGGATTTGGTCCGCAAGCCGGTGAGCTCGTGCGCTTCAACTTTGAAGAACGCAAGCAAGCGACGATCAAGTCGGGTGTGGTTGGCATCAGCATGAGTGCAGATGGCAAGAAGATGCTCATTCAGCTGCCGCGTGGCCGTCTGGAAATCGCTGACGCCAATGCAAAGCTCGACGCAAAGCCAATCGACACCGCACAAGTTGGTGCCGTGATTGACCCTCGCGAAGAGTGGCAGCAGATCTTCAACGAGGCGTGGTGGATGCAGAAGGAGTTCTTCTACGACGGCAATATGCATGGCCTCGACTGGAACGCCGTGCGTGCGCGTTACGCACCGCTGGTGAAGCACGTACAGCGTCGCGAGGACTTGAATGAACTCATCCGCGAAATGATCGCTGAGCTGCAGGTGGGGCATAACAACGTCGGCGGTGGCGATCTGCATCGCGAACGGCCCGCCAACACGGGCCTCCTCGGCGCAGACTTCAGCATCGAGAACAACCTGTATCGCATCAAAACGATTTATCAGGGCGATCGTTGGAACCCGTTCCTGCGCGCACCGCTCGCCGTACCAGGCCTCGGCGTCGCAGAGGGCGACTACATCGTTAGCATCAATGGCCGCGCAATCACTGCCAAAGACAACCTCTATTCGTTCTTGGAGAACACCGTGGGTCGTCAGGTCACGCTTGGTGTCACGCGTGAACCAGGTGTCGGTAAGGTCAACAACGTTGTCGTGCAACCAGTCGCGAGCGAGTCTGCGCTGCGCCAGTGGAGCTGGGTCGAAAAGAACCGCCAAGCGGTTGATAAGGCCAGCAATGGACGCATCGCATACGTATATCTACCCGACACAGCGGGCGATGGATACAAACACTTCAACCGCATGTTCTTCGCGCAAGTTGAGAAAGACGGCGTGATCGTTGATGATCGTCGCAACAGCGGCGGTCAAGCGGCCAACTACGTGACCGATGTGTTGAGCCGTACACATCTTGCTGGGTGGAAAGATCGCGCAGGCATGATTTTCGAGACGCCAGCAGGCGCGATCTATGGCCCCAAGGCAATGCTGATTGACCAAGACGCGGGCTCCGGCGGCGACTTCTTGCCATACGCGTTCAAGCGCATGGGGCTTGGCCCGTTGATCGGCAAGCGCACCTGGGGTGGCCTCATCGGCATCTCGGCCAATCCGCAGTTTGTCGATGGCGGCAACATGACCGTGCCGTTCTTCCGCTTCTTCACGCCAGAGAAAGAGTGGCGCATTGAGAACGAAGGCGTGGCACCGGACATCGATGTTGAACTCGATCCGACGGCCGTCAATCGTGGCCGCGACTTGCAGTTGGAAGCCGCGATCAAGAATGTGATGGATCGACTTGGCTCTGCGAAGACAACCGTTGAGCGCAAGCGCCCGCCCGCACCGGCCACGCTCGGCAAGTAACTCGGTATTGATTGCAGCAACGGCGCGCGTTGGGGGAACCCAGCGCGCGTTGTTTTTTAAACCATGAATATCTCCTACAACTTCGCTGGCAAAGTCGCCTTCATCACCGGCGGTACGGACGGCATTGGCCTCGCCAGTGCGCAAGGTTTCGTCGATGCAGGTGCGCACGTGATGGTGGTTGGGCGCAACGTTGAGCTTGGCGATCGTGCGCTTCAGCAACTCAATGCAAAGCAGAAAGACGCTGCGAGCTTTGTCGCCGCGGACATGGGCAACGCCGATGACATTGCACGTGCAGTGACAGCGTGTTTAGGAAAATTCGGACGTATTGATTTCGCCATCAACAACGCAGCCGCAGAGTTCCCGTTGGTCAAGACGGCGGACATTCCCATCGAAGAAGTCGATCGCACGCTGGACGTCAACTTGCGCGGCGTATGGTTGTGCATGAAGCTGCAAATCGAAGCGATGCAGAAATCGGGCGGGGGCGCGATCGTTAACGTGTCGTCTGTGAATGGCTTCGCCTCGTCAGTCAACGCGGCGATGTATAGCGCGAGCAAACACGGCGTGAATGGGCTCACGACAGCGGCCGCGCGCGAGTACATCAAGGACGGCATTCGCATTAATACCGTGTGTCCGGGCGCGATCGAAACGCCGCGTCGACAACGTCGCCTCACAGGTTTTACGCCAGAGCAAGTTAAGCAACACTACGATAGCCTTGCGCAGCAAATCCCACAGGGGCGCGTCGCAACTGCGGAGGAAGTTGCGGCGGGTGTGTTGTGGCTTTGCTCAGACGCGGCGAGCTACGTTGTGGGTCACCACTTGGTGATCGATGGCGGGCTGAGTGCCTAGTCGGTTGGCTCAAAGAGTCAATCAACGCTAACTCAAACTCGCCTATTGGTGGGCACTTTCAGGCAAGAACGCCTGAAAAACGCCCGTGGATACTAGACTTTAGTCTTAGATGGCGGCACCAGAAGTTTGGTCATCTTTACCAAGTGAAGCGGCATCTTCATGCGTTCCGGCTTGGGGAACGGTTCAACACCAAATACCGCGAAGCCATGCTTTGCGTAGAACGGAAACAGCTCCTCACGCACGCTCACGACCGTGATGTCCAGAAAGTCGCAGCCCTGCGCGCGGCATTCATCCGCAACCTTTCCGATCAGCAGTTTGGCGATGCCGCGCCCGTGCATCGCGGGATCGACGGACAACAATCCTAAGTAGCCGCGGCCGTCCTGCACCGACTGAAAAACCACCGCTTGCAGGGCGAACGCCGCGTTGCCCTTAGTGGGCGCGTCAATGACAAAGAACTTTCCGGTGCCCATGCGCTGCGCGATATCGTTGGCGTCAGTGCGCTCGCCGGTGACGCAATAGGCCTCGGCGAGAAACGCGCGGTTGATGAGCCGGAGGATCTCGGGGACGTCTTTTTCGTTGGCGACGCGCAGCGTTAACGAATGGTTCATTACTTTCCCGCGCGCTGCTCGGCGTCAAGCATTGCCTTGACATTGTCGATGAACACATTCCGCGCCGCGGACAAGTCACTGCCCGTCGCGCGCGGCCACGCGCTGTTCATGACGATGACGAGCTTGCGAGCGCGGTCGATGTGGATGATCTGCCCGTGAATGCCGACAGCATCAAACGTGCCGTCATCGCGTGTCCACCATTGATAACCATAGCCGCGACCTGGCGCGCCAATATCCGCCTGCTTCTGCGTACTGGACTCAAGATATCCGTCGGGCACGATTGCTGTGCCGCCCTTGCCAC
>JAJTHU010000064.1 GCA_021300055.1 Nitrosomonadaceae bacterium
CCATGCGCAGCAGGCCGACGCGATACTGATTTTCCATCAGCTCGCCGACCGAGCGAACGCGGCGGTTGCCCAGGTGATCGATGTCGTCGATTTCGCCGCGGCCGTCCTTGAGTTCGGTCAGCGTCTTCACGATCGCCAGGATGTCGGCCTTGCGCAGAATGCGCACCGTGTCGGCGACGTCGAGCTGCAGGCGCGCGTTCATCTTCACGCGGCCGACCGACGAAAGGTCGTAGCGCTCGCTGTCGAAGAACAGGCCCTTGAACAGCGATTCGGCCGTTTCCAGCGTCGGCGGCTCGCCCGGGCGCATGACCCGGTACATCTCGATCAGCGCTTCTTCGCGGCTGCCGTTCTTGTCGGCCTTCAGCGTGTTGCGCATGTAGGGGCCGACGCTGATGTGGTCGATATGCAGCGTCGGGATTTCCTTGACGCCCGCCTCTTCCAGCAGCTCGAGATTCTGAGCGGTCAGCTCGTCGCCGGCCTCGACATGGATCTCGCCCGTCTTCTCGTCGATGATGTCGACGGCGACGTAGCGGCCCTTGAGGTCGTCGATCGTGGCGAGCACGTCCTTGACGCCCTCGTCCTTCAGCTTCTTGGCCAAACGCGGCGTGACCTTGGTGTCCTTCTCGGCCAGAACCTTGCCGGTCTTGGCGTCGATCAGGTCGGACACCAGCTTCTGGCCGCGCATGCGCTCGCCGTCGAAGGCGGTCTGCCAGCCGGACTTGCCCTTCTTGTAGACGACCTGGCCGAAGAAATTCGCCAGGATCTCCTCAGCCGACATGCCGACGGCCTCGCCGAGTTCGAGATCCTTGCCGATCGCCTGGCGGTCTTCGCGGATCTTGGCGGTGCGCGCGTCGTCGAGCGCCATCAGGAACGTGGTGACCGGCAGCTTGCGGCGGCGGTCGATGCGCACGTAGACGAGATCCTTGGCGTCGAATTCGAAATCGAGCCACGAGCCGCGATACGGGATCACGCGCGCGGCGAACAGATACTTGCCCGAAGCGTGCGTCTTGCCGCGGTCATGGTCGAAGAACACGCCCGGCGAGGGGTGCATATGGGAAACGATGACGCGCTCGGTGCCGTTGATGATGAAGGTGCCCTTTTCCGTCATCAGGGGCATGTCGCCCATGTAGACGTCCTGCTCCTTGATGTCGCGGATCGAGCGCGAGCCGGTATCCTCGTCGACGTCCCACACGACCAAGCGCAGCGTGACCTTCAGCGGGGCCGCGAAGGTCATCCCGCGCTGCTGACATTCCTCGACGTCGTATTTCGGATCTTCGAGCTCGTAGCGCACGAACTCGAGCTGCGAACGCTCGGAGAAATCCTTGATCGGGAAAACCGTGCGGAAGACTTCCTGCAAGCCGACGTTCTTCCGCTCGGAGGGCGAAACGCCCATCTGGAGGAACTGCGCATAGGAACTCATCTGCACTTCGATGAGGTTCGGCATCGGCGCGACGTCCGGAATACGACCGAAGCTTTTGCGAATCCGCTTGCGACCCATCACCGTCTGCAACATGTCGACCCTCGTATGGTCCTAATGGACCTAAATTCCGTTGCCGTTCTTCTTTCGGGGAAACAGCGCCCGACCGGTCCGGCCGTCCGTTCCCTTCCGGAAACGGACGGCCGAGCCGGGTTTCGGCTTACTTGACCTCGACGGTCGCGCCCTGCTCTTCGAGCGACTTCTTGAACTTGGCGGCGTCTTCCTTGTTGACGCTTTCCTTGACCGTCTTCGGCGCGCCTTCGACGAGGTCCTTGGCTTCCTTGAGGCCCAGGCCCGTGATTTCGCGCACGACCTTGATCACGTTGATCTTCTTTTCGCCGGCGGCGGCGAGGATCACCGTGAATTCGGTCTGCTCGGAGGCGGCGGCGGCGGCACCGCCACCGGCGGCGGGTGCAGCGGCAACGGCCACCGGCGCGGCGGCGGAGACGCCCCACTTGTCTTCCAGCAGCTTCGTCAGTTCGGCGGCTTCCAGAACCGTCAGGCTCGACAGTTCGTCGACCAGTTTGGCGAGATCGGCCATTTCAATTTACTCCTGTGTATCCAAGCGAGTTGGGTTGGTTGGGGTTCGGCTTCACGCCGCGCCTTGCTTCTTCGCGTAAGCGCCAATGACACGCGCCGTCTGCGCCGCGGGGGCGCGGAGGACGGTCGCGAGCCGGGTCGCCGGCGCGTTGAGGAGGCCGAGGAACTTGGCCCGCATCTCCGGCAAGGAGGGCAGGGTCGCAAGCGCCTTAACCGCGGCCACGTCGAGCGCACGCTCGCCGAGGCCGCCAGCAACGATCGTCAGCTTCTCGTTCTTCGTCGCGAAAGCGACCGCGACCTTCGCCGCCGCCACCGGATCGGTGGAGTAGGCGATGGCCGTCGGCCCCTTCAGCGAAGCGCCGAGATGGGCGTACTTCGTGCCGTCCAGAGCACGACGCGTGAGCCGGTTCTTCGCGACTTTGAAGCTGGCGCCGGCCGCCCGCATGTTGCGGCGCAGCTCGGTGACCTCCGCCACGGTCAAGCCCGCTTGCTTGGTCACGACGACCACGCTCGCGTCCTTGAGTTTGCCGTGGAGGCTGTCGACCAGCTCCTTCTTTTGCGTACGGTCCACGATCGTCTCCTGGTTCGTCCCGGCGTCGCTTTCCACGGCGCCGGAACCGTTTCACAAGAGCCTCGACCCCCGAAGCCGACGGCGAACCGCCGGCGGAAAAGGCCGAGACCTCGCTCGACCTGTCCCAGAAGTCCCAACCCGCCCCGTCCGCGCTCGCGCGCGGGTCGTTGCGATTTGTCGCCTCCGTCTATGCGGGCCGCCGTTTCGGGCGATTAAGCGTCGGGTTCCGGGGAACCTTCGGCGCCAGCAGTCTCGGACAGGGTGGCGGGATCTCGCGATCCCGCCTTCCGCCCCCGCCGGCCATCGACCGGCGGAAACGGAAACTCGTTCGCTCGCTTACGCGGCTTGCGCCGGGGCCGCTTGGCCGCCGAACGCCGCGACGTCGAGCTTGACGCCCGGCCCCATCGTGGAGCTGACCGTCACCTTCTTGATGTAGTTGCCCTTCACGCCCGAGGGCCGCGCCTTGACGATCGCGTCGAGGAACGCCTTCAGGTTCTGCGCGAGCTGACCTTCTTCGAACTTCACCTTGCCGACGCCGGCGTTGATGTTGCCGGTCTTGTCGACGCGGAATTCCACCTGGCCCGCCTTCGCGTCCTTCAC
>JAJTHU010000108.1 GCA_021300055.1 Nitrosomonadaceae bacterium
ACTCGCCCCGCCGCCTCTCTTTTTTCAACACACTAATTCGTTTGCTTCGCGGAGTCTTCGTTGCGCATCGTTATCGCACTTCTGTTGCTCGTAATGCCATGGGTGATTTTTCTGCTCGCGGCGCAGCGCACCGGCGCAACCAGCACGCTCGTGCTCGTCTTGACGCTCGCGGTGTCGGCTTTGGGCTTCATGATGTTGATCTCGCGTCCAGGAGGCGCCAAGCCCGGCGGCCGCGACGCCAGCGAAGAACCACCCGCGCCGCGCGGCTAACATGGGCTCTCGTGTTCCGTCACTAACGTTGACCCACGCCGCGCGCCCAGCTACCTTCACGGTCGAGGCGATCGACGAAACCGGCACCGCGCAGCCCACCCCGATTGCGGGCGAGCATCCGCTGACCGTGTACGTGGATAAGCGCGAAGTCCTCACCATCATGACGCTCGGCGCCGCACCTGAAGCACTGGTGATTGGTTATCTGCGCAACCAACGATTGATTTCATCCATTGACGAGCTCGTGTCGGTGCAAGTCGATTGGGAGGTCAACGCGTGCTCGGTTGTCACCACGAACGGCCTCGCCAATCTCGACGAGAAGATGGCCAAGCGCACAAAGACCACTGGTTGCGGCGAAGGCACGGTGTTTGGCGATTTGATGGCCGAGATCGACGACATCAAGTTGCGCGACGATGTGCGACTGCCGGAGTCCGTGTTGTTCAATCTGCTCAACAACGTGCGCCTGCACGAGTCTATTTACAAGCAAGCGGGTGCCGTCCACGGCTGCGCGCTGGCTGAGAGCAACGGCGACATCCTGACGTTCGTAGAAGATGTCGGGCGGCATAACGCGGTCGACGCAATTGCAGGTTGGATGTGGCTCGAAGGCATTTCGGGCGACGACAAAATTTTCTACACCACGGGTCGGCTCACCTCTGAGATGGTCATTAAGGCGGCACAAATGCGTATCCCGTTCTTGGTGTCGCGTTCGGGGCTGACGCAGATGGGCTACGACATCGCGCAACGTGTTGGCATCACGATGATCGGCCGCGCCGTCAACAAGCACTACCTGCTCTTTGCGGGCGCACAGCGCTTCGTTCGATGATTGCGCGTGAACACATCACCGGGCTGGTGCTGGCCGGAGGCCGCGGCTCGCGCATGGGCGAGGTCGATAAGGGCTTGCAGGTTTTTCGCGGTAAGCCGATGGTGGCTCACGTCATCGAACGATTTGCGCCGCAAGTTGGTGGGTTGCTGATCAACGCCAATCGCAACCAAGAGACCTACGCGAGTTATGGCTACGACGTGGTGGTCGATGACATCCCCGGTTTTGCGGGGCCGCTCGCGGGGCTGCACATCGGCATGCACCGAGCCACCACGCCATACATCGTCACCGCACCGTGCGATTCGCCGTTTCTGCCGCTGGACCTCGTGGCTCGTCTTACCTCCTCTCTTGAGGCTGAGGGCGCCGATTTGGCTGTGGCGAAGTCGGAGGGCTTTGCGCAGCCGGTGTTTAGCCTGACACGAACAAACCTTGAACCACACCTGCGCGCCTTCCTGGCCAGCGGGCAACGCAAGATCGACAAGTGGTACGCGAGCTTGAAAGTAGTCGAGGTCGAGTTTGCGGACGCCCAAGCGTTCGCCAACATCAACACGCTCGAAGAACTCCAAGCGCTTGAGCCGCGCACTGGCGCAGCGAGCTGAGCAGTGGCAAGACGCAACGTGCGCAAGCTGGCGCTTCGCCCGGCATTGCCGCGACGCGGCGTGGTGTGGATACCCGAACTTGCACCGGAACGCGCCGCCTCGCGCCTCGCGCGCTTTCGTGAGCGGTTTGACCCGCAAGCTTCACGCATCACGCCGCACGTGAGCTTGGTGTTTCCGTTCCCGACCGCGCTCACCGCCGCGCAGGTGACCAGCCACGTCAAGCGTGTCACCGCCGGCTGGCCCGTGCTGCCGGTTTCGTTTCGCGGCATTGAGAGCATCCAGCAGCGCTTTGTCGTGTTGATGTGTGATTTGCGTGCGGCGGCGATCACCGAGCTGCACGACCGTCTCTACTCGGGCGTACTTGCCGGGCATCTGCGTGAGGATCTGGAGTACCAGCCACACATTACCCTCGGTAGCACCAACGAACCGAACGCATTTGATGAAATGCTGAGCGAGGCGGAGTTGTATTTTCGGGACAGCATCACCGCGACCTGCCGCGAACTGAGCGTGGTGCGCTACGGCGATGACGGTACAATCACTTTAGAAGCGACAGTCCCACTTTCACGAACCTAAATTCACGTTGACGTCACACTGATGGCACTCACGATCACCCAAGCGTCTTGCGCCGACGATTACGACCCGAATTCGATGCCCGTCGACAAGGCGCGCGCATTCATCCACACCTTTTTGACGCCCATCACCGGCGTAGCGCGCGTGCCAGTGCGCGACGCGCTGGGCCGGGTGCTCGCTGAAGACATCCTCTCGCCGGTGAATGTGCCCGCGCACCGCAACTCAGCGATGGATGGCTGGGCGATGCGCTGGTCTGACCTCGGTGGGAATGAGGCGACGCTCAAGGAAGTCGGCGCGAGCTTTGCCGGCAAACCATTTACCAGCAGCGTCGCGCCGGGCGAGTGTGTGCGCATTTTCACGGGCGGCGTGGTCCCGGCGGAGTGCGACACCGTTGTCATGCAAGAGCGCGCAAATGTCAGCAGCACCGACAAGAAATCGATCACTTTCGCAGCGGGCGCCAAACAGGGCCAAAACGTCCGCCAAGCAGGTGAGGACCTAAAGCAAGGTGCGGTGGCGTTAGCCGCGGGCCGGCTGGTGCGCCCCGCTGAGCTTGGCCTCATCGCGTCACTGGGAATTGCTGAGGTAGCGGTTAAGCGCCGCCTGCGCGTGGCGTTCTTCTCAACCGGTGACGAACTGGTGTCGATCGGCTCACCGCTCGGCGAAGGCGAGATTTACGACTCCAATCGGTACACCCTGCACGGCATGTTGGCGCGCATGGGTGTGGAAGCCATTGACATGGGTGTGGTGCGCGATGACCCCGCCAAACTCGAAGCGGCGTTCCGCGATGCGGCGTCGATCGCCGATGTGGTGATCACCTCAGGCGGCGTTTCGGTCGGCGAGGCGGATTTCGTCAAAACCTTGCTCGGCAAACTCGGCGAAGTGGTTTTCTGGAAAATCGCCATGAAGCCTGGCCGTCCACTCGCCTACGGAAAGATTCAGGGGGCACACTTCTTTGGTTTGCCCGGCAATCCGGTGAGCGTCATGGTGACGTTCTATCAATTCGTGCGCGACGCGTTGCTCACGCTCCAGGGCGTCACACCGTTGCCAACGCAGCCGCTCTTGAAGGCAGTTTGTACGTCGCCGATTAGGAAAGCG
>JAJTHU010000265.1 GCA_021300055.1 Nitrosomonadaceae bacterium
CCGTGCCGCCGGGACACATGCAGAACGAATACACCGCGCGGCCATTGCTTGCGTGATGCACCAGTTTGTAATCGGCCGCTCCCAAGACTGGGTTGCCTGCGTTGGGACCAAAGCGCGCACGATCGATGAGGCCCTGTGGATGCTCAATGCGAAAGCCGATCGAGAACGGCTTTGCCTCCATGTACACACCGCGTTCATGCAACTTGAAGAATGTGTCGCGCGCGCTGTGGCCGATCGCAAGCACGAGATGATCGGTACGCAACGTGTAGGTTTCTTCACCGTGCTGCACGGTTACACCGCGTAGCGCCCTTTCATCACCTGCACCATCAATCTGAAAATCGATCACGCGATGCTGAAAGCGAATTTCGCCGCCGAGCTCGATGATCTTGGCTCGCATGATTTCCACCATCGATACGAGCTTGAACGTACCGATGTGCGGCTTGGATACGTACATGATCTCGGGCGGCGCACCTGCGGTCACAAATTCGCTCAGCACCTTGCGCGTGAGGAAGAACGGGTCTTTGATCTGCGACCACAGCTTGCCGTCGGAAAACGTGCCCGCACCGCCCTCACCAAATTGCACGTTGGATTCGGGGTTCAGTGTCGACTTCCGCCACAAACCCCAAGTGTCTTGGGTGCGCTCGCGCACTGCCTTGCCGCGCTCGAGCACGATAGGCTTGAACCCCATTTGCGCAAGTGTGAGCGCCGCAAACAAGCCGCAGGGCCCCATGCCGATGACAACGGGTCGGATGCCGTTCCATCCGGCAGGTGCGTGTGCGACAAACTTGTAGCTCGTGTCAGGCGTCGGCACAACGCGTGGATCGCCACGCATTCGACTAAGCACCGCTGCTTCGTTGCGCACTTCAACATCGAGCGTATAGACGAGCAGGATGTCGGCTTTTTTACGCGCGTCGTAGCCGCGGCGATAGATCGACACGCTGAGGATATCGGCGGGGACCAACTTAAGACGCTGTGCGGCGAGTGCGCGCAGCGCGTCGATGTCATCGCGATCTTCCGCCGGTAGCGGGAGTTTGATTTCAGAGAGTCTGAGCATGGCAGAGAGTTATCCTGCAAATGTTGGACAGCATGCGGATTTCAACCGCAGTAAAAAACGAAAAAGCCCGCCGATTTTCACCGACGGGCTCTTCGCGAGGCAAGAATCGATTACTCGACTTTCGCTTTTTCGATCAGCTTGGTGACTGCCCAAGATTTGGTCTTGGACATTGGCCGGGTCTCTTCGATCATGACCGTGTCGCCTTGCTTGAACTCGTTGTTGGGGCTGTGCGCGTGATACTTCTTCGAACGACGCACCACCTTGCCCAGCACTGGATGCTTTACCGCGCGCTCAACGAGAACGGTAACGGTTTTATCCATCTTGTCGCTGGTAACGACACCGGTGAGGGTGCGCTTGTTTTTCACGACCGGGGTCGCTTGCGTTGCGTTAGCGGTCATTATGCTGCCCTCGCTTTTTCATTCAGGATGGTCTTGAGTTGCGCGATTTCACGCTTCACACGACCGAGCTCGGTGGTCTTCGACAGTTGCTGCGTGGCAACCTGCATACGCAACGAAAACTGCGCTTTACGCAACTCGAGCAGTTCCTTGTTGAGGTCTTCCGGGGATTTCGCCCGCATTTCTTTGACGTTCATGGCGTAGTTCCTTTCTTAACCCAACATGCGATGCACGAAGGTGGTCTTGATGGGCAGCTTAGCCGCGGCAAGCGCAAACGCTTCGCGTGCCAGTGCTTCCTGCACACCGTCCATTTCGTAGAGCACCTTGCCTGGCTGGATCTCAGCCACGAAGTACTCTGGCGAACCCTTACCGTTACCCATGCGGACTTCGGCTGGCTTCTTGGAGATCGGCTTGTCTGGGAAGATGCGGATCCACACGCGACCACCACGCTTGATGTGACGGGTCATCGCGCGACGCGCTGCTTCGATCTGACGCGCAGTCAAGCGACCACGGCCAACGGCTTTGAGGCCGAATTCGCCAAACGAAACTTTGGCGCCGGTCGTGGCGATGCCCTTATTGCGGCCTTTTTGCTCTTTGCGGTATTTGCGTCTAGACGGCTGCAGCATTTTTCGCTCCTGCGCGACCACGCGGCTTACGTGCCGGGGCCTCTGCTTGTGGCTCTGGTGCGGCTACTGGGGCTTCGCCCTTCGCCAGCATATTGCCTTTGTAAACGAGTACTTGGACGCCGATCACACCGTACGTGGTGCGGGCTTCAGAGAAGCCTTGATCGATGTCAGCACGCAGCGTGTGAAGTGGCACGCGGCCCTCGCGGTACCACTCGGTACGTGCGATTTCGGCGCCGTTCAAACGACCGCTCGACGTGATCTTGATGCCTTGCGCGCCCAAACGCATTGCGTTCTGCATCGCACGCTTCATTGCACGGCGGAACATGACACGCTTTTCGAGCTGCGAAGTGATGCCGTCAGCGATGAGCTGAGCATCGGTTTCTGGCTTGCGGATTTCTTCGATGTTGACATGCACAGGCACGCCCATCATCTTCGAAAGCGACACGCGCAGATTCTCGATGTCCTCGCCCTTCTTACCGATCACCACACCAGGACGCGACGAGTAAATCGTGATCTTCGCGTTCTTGGCTGGGCGCTCGATAACGATCTTGCCGACCGATGCGCTAGCGAGTTTCTTCTTGAGGTAGGTGCGAACCTTGATGTCCTCAAGCAGCATCACTGGGAAGTTTTTGCTGTTTGCGTACCACTTCGATGCGAAGTTCTTGGTAACTGCAAGGCGAAAACCGGTTGGGGAAATTTTCTGTCCCATTGCGACTCCTTATTGCTTGCCGTCGCCAACCGTCACGAAGACGTGGCAAGTCGGCTTGATGATGCGGTTACCGCGGCCTTTGGCGCGCGCGGTAAAGCGCTTCAGGACAGGACCCTTTTCAACGATGATCTTCGACACTTTGAGGTCGTCGATATCAGCACCGTTGTTGTGCTCTGCGTTGGCAATTGCCGACTCGAGCACCTTCTTGATGATGCCTGCGCCTTTTTTCGGCGTGAAGGTCAGGATGTTCAGGGCTTGGTCAACCTTCTTGCCGCGAATCAGGTCAGCAACGAGGCGACCTTTTTGCGCGGAGAGGCGTACACCCCACAGATTTGCGGATACGTTCATGGGGTAGCTCCTTATTTCTTGCCAGGTGCCGCGGCCTTCTTATCGGCCGGGTGGCCTTTGAAGGTACGGGTGAGGGCAAATTCACCGAGCTTGTGACCAACCATGTTTTCGCTAACAAACACAGGGATGTGCTGCTTCCCGTTGTGTACAGCGATGGTCAGGCCGACGAAGTCCGGCAGGATGGTGGAACGGCGCGACCAGGTTTTGATCGGCTTTCGGTCCTTGGTGGCGGAGGCTTTCTCAACTTTCGCCATCAGATGGCCGTCAACAAACGGGCCTTTTTTAATGGAACGTGACATGGCGATTAACCTTTCCGACGATCGCGAACGATCATGTTCTGAGTGCGCTTGTTGGTGCGGGTCTTAAGACCCTTAGCAGCTTGACCCCAAGGTGACACTGGGTGATGACGACCACCACCACCGTTACCACGACCACCCATTGGGTGATCAACCGGGTTCATACAAATTGCACGAACGGTCGGACGCCAGCCGCGCCAACGATTGGCACCGGCTTTACCGATAACGCGCAGGCTGTGTTCGCCATTGCCGACTTCACCGATGGTGGCACGGCAATCAACGTGAACCTTGCGGATTTCGCCGGAACGCATACGGATCTGAGCGTAAACGCCTTCACGTGCGAGCAACTGCACAGATGCACCTGCAGAACGCGCCAACTGCGCGCCTTTACCGGGCAACAACTCGATGCAGTGGATGGTCGAACCGACCGGGATGTTGCGGATCGGTAGGCAGTTACCAACTTTGATTGGTGCGTCCTGACCCGACACAACTTGCTGGCCGACTTCGATACCCTTCGGCGCGATCATGTAGCGGCGCTCGCCATCGGCGTAGCACAACAACACGATGTTCGCGCTGCGGTTTGGATCGTATTCGAGGCGTTCAACTTTGGCGACGATACCGTCTTTGTCGCTACGCTTGAAGTCGATGATACGGTAGTGTTGCTTGTGACCGCCGCCTTGATGGCGCGTCGTGATATGACCGTGATGATTACGGCCAGCATTCTTCGATTGCGGTTCGAGCAGCGCTGCGTGTGGCGCGCCTTTATGCAACTGGGCGTTCACCACTTTGAGCATGCTGCGACGCCCTGGGGACGTCGGTTTAGTTTTAACGAGAGCCATTACGCCGCTCCTTCAGCAAACTGGATATCGCCCTCGCCCTTCAGGCACACATAGGCCTTCTTGACGTGGTTGCGACGGCCTTCAAAGCGTCCATGACGCTTTTGCTTGCCTTTTTGATTAACGATGTTCACGCTTGCCACTTCAACCTTTTGGTCTTTGAAGAGCAGTTCCACAGCCGCTTTGACTTCGGCTTTGGTTGCGCTTTGCAGGACTTCAAACACGACCTGCTTTTGCTTGTCAGCCACCATGGTGGCTTTTTCAGAAATAACGGGTCGCAGTACGACCGTCATCAGACGTTCGGCATTCATGCGAGCACCTCTTCAAATTGTTTGACCGCGCCTTTGGTCAGCACCACTTTGGCGAAGCGGACCAAGTTGACGGGATCAGCGTGTTTAGCTTCGAGAACGAGCACGTTTTCGAGATTGCGCGAAGACAGATACAGGTTCTCGTCGTAGTTGTCGGTGATGATCAACACTTGATCGAGACCCATGCCCTTGAGCTTGCTGACAAGCCCTTTGGTCTTCGGTGCGTCGAGTTTCAGATCTTCCACAACCGACAGACGATCTTCACGAACCAGTTGCGAGAGGATCGCGGCGATGCCGGCGCGATACATCTTGCGGTTCACTTTTTGCGAGAAGTTCTCGTCAGGCGAGTTCGGGAAAATCTTGCCGCCACCACGCCACAAAGGCGAGGACGCCATACCCGCACGAGCGCGGCCGGTGCCCTTTTGGCGCCATGGCTTTTTGGTCGACTTCTGAACATCGCTACGGCCTTTTTGCGCGCGGTTACCCGAACGTGCGTTGGCTTGGTAAGCGGTGACAACTTGGTGCACGAGCGCTTCGTTGTAGTCGCGACCGAACAAATCGGCTGACGCTGCAACGGTGCCGTTTGCTGCACCTTTGTCATTGATGACTTTGAGTTCCATTATTTGGCTCCCTTCGCTTTAGGAGCTTTCGCTGCTGGCTTAAGGATCACCGTGCCGTTCTTAGCACCAGGTACATTGCCCTTCACCAGAATCAGCGAGCGAGCCGTGTCGACGCGCGCGACTTCAAGCATCTGCACCGTGGCGGTGACATCACCGAGGTGGCCGGCCATGCGCTTACCCGGGAAAACACGACCCGGATCCTGCGCCATACCGATCGAGCCCGGCACATTGTGCGAGCGCGAGTTACCGTGCGTTGCGCGGTTCGACGAGAAGTTGTGGCGCTTGATAACGCCTGAGAAGCCTTTACCCAACGTCGTGCCCTGCACGTCAACCTTTTGGCCAACGGCGAACATCTCGACAGAAAGCACTTCGCCAACTTTGAGTTCAGCGAGCTTTTCTGGGGTAACGGCGAATTCTCTAACGACCGAACCGGCTTCGACGCCAGCTTTGGCGTAGTGACCAGCTTGGGCTTTTGCCACGCGTGATGCGCGGCGCGTTCCGAAGGCGACTTGAACGCCTGCGTACCCGTCGTTTTCGGGTGTTTTGAGTTGTGTGACGCGGTTATTCGACACGTCCAGCACCGTCACGGGGATGGCTGTACCATCATCCGCGAAGATGCGAGTCATGCCGACCTTCCGGCCGACGAGACCTAGGCTCATCTTCATTCCTTTTATTGGTTTCCCCATTTCTCTTTAAATTCCAAAGAGTTACAGGGTGTTCGCTACAATTGGCGAACGGGTTAACTACGTCTTGCTGTGCTTGGCCGACCTTTTTCGGTTCAATCCCAAGCCTTGGTAAAACGCCAAGAGGCGAGATTATATCCGCCTCTTGGTGAATCAATCAACTACCAAATCAAAGACTTACCGCGCCGCAACAGCACGTTGCGGACAGCTCATCAAAGCTTGATTTCGACATCAACGCCAGCTGGTAGGTCGAGCTTCATCAATGCATCAACCGTTTTGTCGGTTGGATCGATGATGTCCATCAGGCGCAAGTGCGTGCGAATCTCCATCTGGTCGCGCGAGGTCTTGTTGACGTGCGGCGAACGCAGCAGATCGAAACGCTCGATCTTGGTCGGCAGAGGTACGGGGCCTTTGACCACGGCACCGGTACGCTTCGCGGTCTCAACGATTTCGAGAGCCGACTGATCAATCAGACGGTAGTCGAACGCCTTGAGGCGAATGCGAATTTTTTGTTTGGCGAGTTGTGCTGTTGCCATCTCGTTTCCTTTTGACCGCCAAATAGCGACGATCGGTGAGTTAATTCTTGCGTGTCTACCGACCGCAGTCAGTAGACACGCGAGTGGTTCTATTACTTAACGATCTTGGATACGACGCCGGCGCCGACGGTGCGGCCACCTTCGCGAATCGCAAAGCGCAGACCTTCTTCCATCGCGATCGGCGCAATCAACTGCACCACAATCTTCACGTTGTCGCCAGGCATCACCATCTCCGTGCCAGCAGGCAACGTCAACGCACCCGTCACGTCCGTCGTACGGAAGTAAAACTGTGGACGATAGCCGTTGAAGAATGGCGTGTGACGACCACCTTCGTCCTTCGACAGAACGTAGATCTCAGCTTCAAAGTCGGTGTGCGGCGTGATCGAACCAGGCTTAGCCAACACTTGACCGCGCTCCACGTCTTCGCGCTTCGTACCACGCAACAAAATACCAACGTTGTCGCCAGCTTGACCTTGGTCGAGCAGCTTACGGAACATCTCAACGCCCGTACACGTGGTCTTCTGCGTGGCCTTCAAACCAACGATTTCGATTTCTTCGCCGACTTTGATGATGCCGCGCTCAACGCGACCCGTCACCACCGTACCGCGACCCGAAATCGAGAACACGTCTTCAACAGGCATCAAGAACGCGCCGTCCAATGCACGCTTCGGCTCTGGGATATACGTATCCAGCGCTTCAGCCAGCTTCATGATCGCGCCTTCGCCCAAATCGCCCGTATCACCTTCCATCGCCTTCAGAGCAGAGCCCTTGATGATTGGAATGTCGTCGCCAGGGAATTCGTACTTGCTCAACAGTTCGCGAACTTCCATCTCAACGAGTTCGAGCAGTTCAGCGTCGTCAACCATGTCGCACTTGTTCAAGAACACGACGATGTATGGAACACCAACCTGGCGGGCCAAGAGGATGTGCTCACGCGTCTGTGGCATCGGGCCGTCAGCAGCCGAGCAAACCAGAATCGCGCCGTCCATCTGCGCCGCACCCGTGATCATGTTCTTCACGTAGTCAGCGTGGCCTGGGCAGTCAACGTGCGCATAGTGACGGTTTGCCGTCTCGTACTCCACGTGCGCCGTGTTGATCGTAATACCGCGTGCCTTCTCTTCCGGCGCCGCATCAATCTGGTCGTAGGCCTTCGCCTCACCACCAAACTTCTTCGACAACACCGTCGTGATCGCCGCCGTCAACGTCGTCTTGCCGTGATCCACGTGTCCAATCGTCCCCACGTTCACGTGCGGCTTGGTACGCTCAAACTTGCCTTTTGCCATTTCTTGACCTCGTTAAAACCTAGTTGACCTAATGCTGCTCATTGACTAATCACGACGTCACCGACCATGCAGCGATCGACGCGCGCGCAGCGCTCGGGAGTACATCCCCGGCGATACGCAAATTTTTTTGGTGCTCTTGATGCGGATTGAACGCACGACCTCTCCCTTACCAAGGGAGTGCTCTACCACTGAGCCACATGGGCATCGGCACGGGTCTGGGCTTGCGGACCTTGAGCCCAGACCGGTGACGACCACCAAAAACACACCGCAAC
>JAJTHU010000078.1 GCA_021300055.1 Nitrosomonadaceae bacterium
TCGAGTTGCCGGATAACGTGTTCACGGCGTATCCGGAGGTGTACCGGCTTCTGTGCCAATACTACCGCCAGGACCCGCTGCGTCGCTCCAGCGATCACACGACGCACTGAGCCACAAAAGCAGAAGCCCGCTTACGCGGGCTTCGATGCAAGAGACAGCGACACGGACCGATTGCCTCAGCAACCTGCCTTGGGTAAAGAATCTAAAGAAACAGTACCGCCGGGAACACTGCGATCGCCAACACGATCAGAATCCACTCGCACTTCCACCGCTTGAGATGGCCTGTGTAGTACAGGATGATGCAGAGTATGGCGAAGACATAGAAAAGAGCGAGTAGCATTCGGTTTCCTGATTTATTGGTCTGACTGACGATCCGCAACTTTACTCATGTTTGCGGACGGGCATGTTCAAGCGCTCGCCCTGACTGGTTGTTCGAGCACGATAGCACAAAAACTGTAACGCGTAGTGGTCTCACCTAGGAACCCGATGGACGCACGCTTAGATCGCTTCAGCGCCTGTCTCTCCTGTGCGAATTCTCACAACTTGTTCGACCGGCAGCACAAAAATCTTGCCGTCACCGATCTTGCCGGTGCGCGCCGCGGCCATGATCGCATCGATGACGCGATCGAGCATGTCGTCTGTAACAACGACTTCGACTTTGACCTTGGGCAGAAAGTCGACCACGTACTCAGCGCCCCGGTACAACTCGGTATGACCCTTTTGGCGTCCAAAGCCTTTGACCTCAGTGACAGTCAACCCAGAGCAACCAAGCGCCGTGACAGCCTCACGTACCTCGTCAAGCTTAAACGGCTTAATGACAGCTTCGATCTTCTTCATTCAAGTGCTCCTACGATAGTAGTTGCTGATCATCGGCAAAATCGTCGACGGGTGTCACCTACTTCGGCCAATACCGCGAGGTTATCGGATACCGCCAGTCTTTGCCAAACCCACGACGTGTAATTTTTGCGCCCACTGGACTTTGCCGCCGCTTGTATTCGTTTACCTTTAACAATCGGGTCACTCTCGTGACGTCCGCCGCCGCGATGCCACTAGCTTCAATCTCGCTCGGTGAGCGATCCTGTTCCATGAACATTTCGACAATCTTATCTAGGATCGCGTAGTCGGGCAGCGAGTCTTGATCTTTCTGATCCGGACGCAGCTCTGCTGACGGGGGACGGGTGATGACCCGCTCGGGAATGACACGCGACTGACCGTTGCGCCAAGCACAGAGTTCGTAGACGAGCGTCTTTGAGACATCCTTCAGAATGGCATATCCGCCAGCCATGTCGCCGTACAGCGTCGAGTAGCCAACGGCCATTTCGCTCTTATTGCCCGTTGTGACGACCATCGCGCCAAACTTGTTTGAAATCGCCATCAGCAGCGTGCCGCGGACGCGTGCCTGAATGTTTTCCTCGGTGGTGTCCTCGACGCGTTCCCCGAACACGGGCTTGAGAGAGCGACGAAACTCGGCGAAGACCGGGGTGATGTCGACCTCGTCGTAATGGACACCGTGTATCCGCGCCATCTCGCGCGCGTCATCGATCGATATCTGCGCGGTGTAGGCCGACGGCATCATGACCGTACGCACTCGCTCTTTCCCCAAAGCGTCTACGGCGATAGCCAGGGTCAATGCGGAATCGACGCCCCCAGAGAGCCCCAGCAGTACACCAGGAAAGCCGTTCTTGTTGACATAGTCGCGCAGCGCCAAGACGAGCGCTCGAAAAACGCTTTCCGCCTGCGGCAGTTGCGGGTGAATTGCGCCGCGAAGCACGCCGGCTTCAAATTCAACGATACCTAATGCTTCTTCGAACTGCTTTTCTTGGTAACCGACTGACCCGTCACGGTTAATGCCGAAAGAAGCGCCGTCGAAGACAAGTTCATCCTGCCCGCCAACCCAATGCGCGTACAAGATAGGAACATTGCACTCCGCAACACGACCTTTCACGACGTCGTAGCGCGTTTCGAGTTTCTTGATGTCGTAAGGCGACGCATTGGGAACAACGATGAGATCGGCGCCAGCCTTGACCGTCGCCGCGACCTGCTGCGGATACCAAACGTCTTCACAAATGAGAACGCCGATACGCGTGCCATCCAACTCAAACACGAACCATCGGTGTCCAGACTCGAAGTACCTCTTTTCATCGAACACTTGATAGTTGGGCAGGCGTTGCTTGAGATATGTGTGGACGATGCGTCCATGGCGAATAAGGGAAGCGCCGTTATAGAGGCGCTCGCGCCCGTCATCGGCGCGAACCAAATGTGGGTGGCCGACCACCATAGGAATGCCGATCTCTCCAATCTGCGCAGCAAGACGTGCAAGCGCGTCTTGGCAGGCGAGACGGAAGTCATGTCTGAACAGCAAATCTTCCGGTGGGTAGCCGCACAGCGCCAACTCAGGCGTAACGATGAGTGCGGCACCCTGTCGATGCGCCGCTTCCGCCTGCTGGACGAGTTTAGCGACGTTGCCGTCGAGGTCTCCCAAGATCAGGTTGATCTGGGCTATCGCGATCTTCATGTTGACCTTTCAGAAAAACCTCGCATGGGGGGTTGCGCCCATTATAGTTTGGTCAACCAAAACCATCATGCGCGAATACGACATCGAAATCGCTGCCGACCTGAAAGGCGTCGACCCCATCCAGTGGGATCAACTTTCGGTTGGACACCCATGCCTCCAGCACGCTTGGCTGCAGTCGATGATCGATGCTGGCTGTACGACAGCAGAAACCGGCTGGCTACCGCAATTTGTACTTCTCTGGCGCAACGCAGAGGCAGGCCGCATCCTCACCGGCGCCGTGCCGCTCTACATGAAGGGCCACAGTTATGGCGAGTATGTGTTCGATTGGGCCTGGGCGGATGCCTACGCTCGCGCCGGTTTGGATTACTACCCCAAGCTCGTCGTCGCGGTCCCGTTTACGCCGTGCACCGGGGCGAGGTTAATGGCCGCAACGGACGCGGATCGGCAACTGTTGCTTCGCGCGCTCAACACCATCACCGCAGAGAGCGAGGTCTCTTCTCTTCACGTTTTGTACCCTACGCTCGCCGAGCAAGGCTTGTTGCTCAAACAAGGCTTTCTCGCGCGGCAATCGGTGCAGTTTCATTGGCAGAACCAAGGCTACACGAGCTTTGAGCAATTCCTTGGCGAGATGAGCCACGACAAGCGTAAGCGCATCAAGCAGGAACGACGGCGCGTTAGAGATGCCGGCATTCAATGGCGCGCTCTGCTCGGCGGAGACATCCTGCAATCGGATTGGGATTTTTTTGAACGCTGCTACCAGCAGACCTACCGCGAGCATCACTCAACGCCCTACCTAAATCGGCGATTCTTCGGCCTGGTCGGCGAGCGGATGCCCGACTCGTTGTTACTCATCGTCGCCGAACTCGACGGGCAACCTATCGCGGCAAGCCTCAACTTGCTGGGCACAGACGCGCTTTACGGTCGCTATTGGGGTACGCGGCAGTTCATTAGCGGTCTGCACTTCGAGGCGTGCTACTACCAAACCATTGAGTACAGCATTGCGAACAAGCTATCACGCGTCGAGGGCGGCGCACAGGGCGAACACAAACTGGCGAGGGGATTCACACCCGTCACCTGCCACTCGGCTCACCTGATTAAGGATCAGCGTTTTGCGCATGCAATAGCGGATTTCCTTGCGCGCGAAACCGCCGGCACCGCCCGCTACGCGAGCGAGCTTAATGAACACTCACCCTTCAAGGAGAGCCTGAACGTGGGCGTTTAGGATGCCTCTGCGAGCAGCATCAACAGCTGTTCTTGCGCGACGTGACGCTGCTTGCTCCCGCGACCACGTGGCGCGTCAAGGTTGTAGTTGCCGTTTGCATCCATGATCCACGCTTGCGTGTTGTCCGCGAGATAAGGCAACAAGCCCTCGTCGATCACGCGCTTCTTAAGCTTCTTGTCGTGAACTGGGAAACCCAATTCAATACGGCGGAAAAAGTTGCGCTCCATCCAATCAGCACTCGACAGCATCACGATCGGATCGCCATCATTACCAAAATAGAGAATCCGCGTGTGCTCGAGAAAACGTCCAACGATGGAGCGAACGTGGATGTTTTCGGACAGCCCTGGGACCCCCGGGCGTAGCGCGCAGATGCCACGCACAATGAGGTCCACCTTTACACCTGCCTGGCTGGCGCGATAGAGCGCGTCAATTACTTGTGGCTCAACGAGCGAATTCAATTTGGCAATAATGCGACCACCTCGTTTGCTCCCGCCTTTAGCGTGGCTGGCCTTGGCAAACTTGATTTCGTTCTCGATTGCCTGCAACACACCACTGTGCAGTGAAAAAGGCGACTGCCAGACTTGGCTCAGCTTGGTCGCCTTACCAAGACCCGTCAATTGCGTGAACACTTCGCTGACGTCAGCACAAATGGCTTCATTCGCGGTCATCAACCCGAAGTCCGTGTACAAGCGTGCCGTGCGAGGATGATAGTTGCCTGTACCCAAATGCACGTAGCGACGCAGCGCAAACTTACGGCTTTCCGCATCGACCAGCTCTCGCCGCACGATCAGCGCCATCTTGGCGTGCGTCTTGTGACCGACGACACCGTAAACAACGTGCGCCCCAACCTCTTCAAGGCGGGCGGCCCAATTGAGGTTTGCCTCTTCATCGAAACGCGCCATCAGTTCGACGACGACCGTGACTTCCTTGCCGCGTTTCGCAGCATCGATCAACGCTTCCATGATCACTGAGTCAGTACCGGTGCGGTAAACCGTCTGCTTAATCGCCACCACGCTCGCGTCGCGCGCCGCCTGCTGGATGAAATTCACCACGGGCGTGAAACTTTGGTACGGATGGTGGAGCAGTACGTCCTGCTTCTTCAAAACGTCAAAAATCGAGCGCCCCTTGGTGCTCTTCTCGAGCTTCTCGAGTGCTTCTGGCAGGCCGGGAACAAACGGGCGGAACTTCAAGTCCGGACGCGCGACTTCGTCGCCGACATTCATCAGGCGAACAAGATTCACGGGGCCGTTGACGAGGTAGAGATCGGCATCGGTTAGATCGAACTGCTTTAACAAAAACTGCACCATGTCGTCCGTGCAGTTGTCGGCAATCTCAATGCGCACTGCATCGCCAAGGTGACGCTGCGGCAATTCACCTTGAAGTGCCAAGCGAAGGTTTTTGATTTCTTCTTCGTCGACGAACAAATCTGAATTGCGTGTGACGCGGAACTGGTAGCAACCAGTCACTTGCATCCCGGAGAACAACTCGCCAACATGCTCGTGTAGTACTGAGCTCAAGAACACAAAGTCGTGCTCGCCGTCGGTAATCTCATCCGGCAAGCGAATAAAGCGCGGCAGCAATCGCGGCGCTTGCACGATCGCGCGTTGCGAGTTCCTGCCAAACGCGTCGCGCCCAGACAGTTCGACGGCAAAATTCAAGCTCTTATTGAACACCCTTGGGAACGGGTGCGCCGGATCCAAGCCAATCGGCGTCAGCACCGGCATCATTTCGCGCAAGAAATAGGCCTTGATCCATTCGCGCTGTTGCACCGTCCAAACGGAGCGACGCAAAAACCGAATGCCATCTTTGGCGAGCGCTGGCAACAACTCGTCGTTTAGCAACGCGTATTGATTGCGCACCAATTCGTGTGCGCGGGCTGCGATCAATCGGAACGCTTCCTTGGGCGTCTTGCCGTCGGGGGCGCGATCGCCCGAGCCCACCTTAATCTGCTCCTTGAGCCCAGCGACGCGGATCTCAAAGAACTCGTCAAGATTCGAAGAAACGATTGCAAGGTACTTCAGACGTTCAAGCAGTGGAACGCTGGGGTTGTGTGCTTGCGCGAGCACGCGCTCGTTGAAGGCGAGCATCTGGAGCTCACGATTGAAGAATCGTGCGTTGCGCGGGACGCTCGGAGGCGTCGCGGGCGCACGCCTAGCGACGGACTTCCGCGCA
>JAJTHU010000311.1 GCA_021300055.1 Nitrosomonadaceae bacterium
GCTCAAGCGCGACACGGCAGCGCACGCTGTGTGCGTATCGTCCATGGCAAGGGCAACCGCTCGCCGCACGGCATTGCGTTGTTGCGAAACAAGGTGCGTCTGTCTCTCGTTCAGCGCGAGGAGGTGCTGGCCTTTTGCGATGCACCACCCGCTGACGGCGGCGCGGGTGCCGTGGTCGTGCTGCTGCGTTCAAGTTAAACGCTCAAGTTGAGCGATTCTGTCAGCACGCAAGCCAAGCAAATCGCGTCACGGTCAGCGAGGTGCAAGTTTTGACCGCTAGAATGCCGTCCATCGATCTTGCGCCTCGACACCCCAGACGCGCACTGCCGCACTTCTATACCACTCATTCACCGGATATCACTTGACGCGCTCTTTCCTTACCGCTGTTCCCAAGCCGCTGCTCATCCTGTGTGCGGTACTCGTGCTGTTTATCTCGCTGGACGGATTGGGTCATCGAAAGCTCGCGAACCCAGACGAAGGCCGCTATTCCGAAATCTCGCGCGAGATGGCGCAGACCGGTGACTTCGTCACACCCCGACTCAATGGACTGAAGTATTTCGAAAAGCCACCCATGCAGTACTGGGCGTCGGCAATTTCGTTCAAGCTGTTCGGTGAAAGTGAGTTCAGCGCTCGTCTCTACACCGCGCTTTGTGGTCTCGGCTGCATCTTGCTGGTCGCATTTTTGGGATGGCGACTCTACGACGCTGAGACCGGCATGATCGCGGCGTTCGTGTTGTTGTCATCACCCTATTTCGCGGCGATGAACGAAATCGTCACGCTCGATACCGGTTTGGCCTTCTGGATGACCCTCGCCATGACCGGCTTCCTGATGTCACAGAGCGTGGCCGACGATAAACATCGTAAGCGATGGCTATGGTTAGGTTGGGCGGCCACTGGCGGCGCGGTGCTCTCCAAAGGGCTCGTTGGCCTCGTGTTCCCCGCCGCTACGGTGTTCATCTATGGCTTAGTTGCGCGCGACTGGCGGTTGTGGTTTCGCTTGGAGTGGCTGCGCGGCGGCGCGATCTTCTTGCTGGTCACTGCACCTTGGTTCATTCTGGTGTCGCTGCGGAACCCCGAGTTTCCACAGTTCTTCTTTATCCACGAGCATTTCGAGCGCTTTCTCTCTGATGGCCACCGCCGCACTGAGCCGTGGTGGTTCTTCTTGCCTATCTTGTTCTTTGGCTTCTTGCCTTGGATGACGGCACTCGTTCCGGCGAGTTGGAAAGCATGGCGCGAAACGCCGATCGCGAGCAGTCCGAGCCAGTTCAAGCCTCTGCAGTTTATCCTCATCTACAGCCTGTTCATTTTGCTGTTCTTCAGCAAGTCGAGCTCCAAACTACCGGCTTACTTGATGCCATTCTTTCCCGTGCTGGCACTCGTCGTGGCGCGCTTCTTGACGACTTTTGATTTACGCAAGCTGTCTTGGATGGTCTTGCCCATCGTACCCTTGGGCGCCGTCGGGATCTACGCGGCGTACATCGCACCATCTAAACGCGCCCGCTACGACGTCTCGCGCCAGCTCTACGACGAAATGAGCGTTTGGCTCATGGCAGCTTCGGCGGCCATCGCCGTGGTCGCTCTGCTCGGGTTTTTGTTGATGCGCTGGCAGCGACGCTGGAGCGCGGTGCTCGTCATCGCGATCGGCAACATGGTTGCGATCGAACTGATCGAACGGGGGTACGATGAGATCTCGCCCTTGCAATCGGGCCATGCAGTGGCGGAATCGATACGGCCGCACCTCGCGCCAGAAACGCGCCTCTACGCCGTACAGAACTACGATCAATCGCTGCCGTTTTATCTCAAACGAACGATTACGCTAGTGGACTACGTCGACGAGTTTGAAATGGGGCAAAAGCGCGAGCCGCAAAAGTACATCGCCCGTGTTGATGACTTCCCCGCTGCCTGGAATGCGCCCGGCCCAGTGATTGCGCTCATTCCGCCGCGTGATGCCGACAAATTCCGCGCCATGGGGCTCAAACTCAAGGTGCTCCACCAAGATCCACGGCGCGCTGTCATCATGAAGATTGAGCCATGACCGCCGTTAGCTTCGCTCTCGTTCTCACCGGCGTGTTGCTCAACGCAGCAGCCCAGTTGCTTCTCAAGGCTGGTACCAACCGCATCGGCCATTTCGAGTTCAGCACGACCAACCTGATCCCCGTCGGGATGCAGGTCGCCACGCAACCGCACATCATCGCCGGGCTCAGCTGTTATGTGGTGAGCGTCGTGGTTTGGATCATGGCGCTGTCGCGCGTACCAGTCTCGGTTGCGTACCCATTGCTCTCGATCGGCTATATCGTTAACGCGTTCGCCGCGTGGTACTTGTTCGGCGAATCGATCACCGCGCAAAAGCTCATTGGCATCGGCTTTATCTGCATCGGTGTTTACCTCGTCGCGAAATCTGCATGACCACGTCCTCGCAACCCTACATCAAGTTTGCTGGCCCCATCATCACCCCCGAGATGGCGGCAGAGGTCAACGAAACCTTGCTGTCCGGCTGGATTACCAGCGGACCGCAGGTCGCCGCCTTCGAAAAGGCGCTCTCTGTTTATCACGCCGGGCGCCCAGCCCGCGTGTTTACATCCGCCACGGCTGCGATGGAAGTGGCGTTTCAAATCTGCGGCATCGGCCCGGGTGACGAGGTCATTACCTCTGCGATGACCTTCTTTTCGGTCGGCAACATGATCGAAAAGGTGGGCGCCAAGACGGTTTTCGTCGATTGTGATCTGCACACGCGCAACATCGACATTGCACAAGTAAAGGCCGCCATCACGCCACGCACCAAGGCCATCGTTCCCACCCACTTTGCGGGGCTGCCATGCGATATGGACGCGCTGCTCGACATCGCACGCACCCATCGCCTGCGCATCATCGAGGACGCCGCACTTGCGATTGGATCGTCATGGCACGGTCAAAAGATCGGCGCGTCTGGCGACATCGCGACCTTTAGTTTCCATCCCAACAAGAACATGACCACCATTGAAGGTGGTGCAGCGATTTTTGCGGACGAGGCCGAAGCCAAGCGCGCCCAAGTGTTGCGCTTTCATGGCATCACCAAACTTGCCGACGGCACGCGTGATGTGGATGTCGCGGGCGGCAAGTTCAACATGAGCGATGTATCGGCGCGGCTGGGCCTGCGCCAGCTCGAAATGCTCGACGCTTGGAATGTACACCGCCGTGAACTCGCGAGTGTGTACTTCAAGCTGCTCACACCAATCGCGCGCGATTCAAGTATGCATATCGTGCTTCCGGCGTCTGCACATACGGGCGAGGAGGATGGGCACTCATGGAACATGTTCTGCGTGCTGCTTGATTTCGACGCGCTTGGCTTTTCGCGCAAAGCGTTCATCGATGCCATGCACGCCAAAGGTGTCGGAATCGGTATTTCGTATGAGGCGATGCACCTTTCTACCCTATTCCGCGCCAAGGGCCATCAGCCGGGCGAGTTTCCAAACGCCGAGCGCATCGCGCGCCAAACCGTTACATTGCCCCTGCACGCGGGAATGACCGATATTGATGTCGCCCACGTTGTTTCGCGCATGATGAGCGCGTTTGGTGACCTGTTCCCGCGCTAGGTACCGCACATGAGCAAACCCGTCCTTTCCATCATCATCCCCGTTTACAACGAAGAAGAAGGCTTGCCCGCCCTGTTCGCGCGGCTGTACCCGGCGCTAGACAAACTGGGCGTCGCGTACGAGGTACTGTTCACGAACGATGGCTCGCGCGATCGCTCTGCTGCCATCTTGCGTGAACAGTTCCAGAAGCGCCCAGATGTCACGCGTGTGATCCTGTTCAACGGCAACTATGGCCAGCACATGGCCATCATGGCCGGCTTCGAACACTGCCGCGGCTCGCGCATCGTGACCCTCGACGCTGATCTGCAGAACCCGCCCGAGGAGATCGGCAACCTGCTCGCCCAGATGGAT
The DNA here is from genome assembly GCA_021300055.1 of Nitrosomonadaceae bacterium. Lineage (GTDB taxonomy): Bacteria > Pseudomonadota > Gammaproteobacteria > Burkholderiales > Usitatibacteraceae > UKL13-2. The sequence goes on from JAJTHU010000311.1 coordinate 3,924, forward strand.
GCGGGCCACGACTACGTCGGCACCATTCGCCGTATGCGCCAAGATTCGGCTTTCCGCCGTTATGCATCGCGCGCCATGAACAAGCTTCGTGAACGCATCACCAGCATCAAGATGACCGACCAAGGCTGCATGCTGCGTGCTTACAGCCGCGACATTGTCGATGCCATCAACAGCACCAAGGATTCCTCAACGTACATCCCGGCACTCGCCTACTCGTTCGCGCATCGACCAACTGAGATTGAAGTGGCGCACGAGGAGCGCTTTGCGGGTGAATCGAAGTATTCGCTCTACAAGCTCATCCAGCTCAACTTCGATTTGATGACCGGCTTCTCGACGGCCCCGCTGCAGTTGTTCTCGTTCGTGGGCATCTTCATTTCGATCATGTCGCTGCTGTTCGTGGTGTATCTCGCCTTCCGTCGCCTGACCATCGGCCCCGAGGAAGGCGGTTTGTTCACCCTTTTTGGTATCGCGTTCTTTCTGATCGGCATCACGCTCTTCGGCATTGGATTGCTCGGCGAATACGTCGGACGCATCTACGAGCAAGTGCGCTCTCGGCCCCGCTACATGATCGAGGGCATCCTCGAATCCAAAGAGGATGCCTGAGTCGGTGTCGAACCCAAACGCTAGCGCAGTCGTCTTTGCGTATCACAATGTCGGCGTCGCTTGCCTTCAGGCGCTGCTCGACGCGGGCGTCAACGTCAAACTGGTGGTGACGCATCGCGACAACCCCAACGAAAACATTTGGTTCGACAGCGTTGCCGATCTAGCGACCAAACATGGAATCGAATTCGTCACGCCCGACGACCCGAACGCCGCTGCTTTTGTGGCACGCATCGCCGCACTCAACGCTGATTTCCTGTTTTCGTTTTACTACCGCCACATGTTGTCGCCAGAGATGCTCGCCAGCGTCACGCGTGGCGCTTACAACATGCACGGCTCACTTCTGCCTAAATACCGCGGCCGTGTACCGATCAACTGGGCGATCATCAATGGCGAAACCGAAACCGGTGCGACGCTTCACGAAATGGTCGTCAAGCCCGACGCCGGGCGCATCGTTGATCAAGAACGCGTGCCCATCGGCCCTGACGACACGGCAAAGGAAGTCTTCGACCGCGTCACGGTCGCCGCTGGCAATGTGATGCGCCGCAGTCTGCCTGGACTGCTCGACGGCAGCGCCAAACTCACCGCACAAGACCTCGCGGCGGGCAGCTACTTTGGTGGCCGCCGCCCCGAGGACGGCGAAATCAACTGGCAGCAAAGCGCACGGGA
>JAJTHU010000022.1 GCA_021300055.1 Nitrosomonadaceae bacterium
CCAATCGCTCACCGCATCGGAGCCGTCCATCATCGCTTCGGTTTCGCGATTGGGGCTGGCAACCGATCCAGTATCGAGGTGATCGCGGCCGATGACAATCGGCGCCTTCAATTCGCCACGACGCACCATTTCATTAAACGCCAGGCCCAAGCGATAGCGGTCGTTCACGCCGACCCAGCAAATGCGCGCAGGCAGACCCTGAAACGCGATGCGTTGTTTGGCCATATCGAGCCAGTTATGCAAATGCGCATCGTCTGGGATCAGTTCTTTCACCTTGGCATCGGTGCGGTAGATATCTTCTGCATCGCCCGACAGTGCCACCCAGCGGAACGGTCCTTTGCCCTGGCAAAACAGTGGGCGAATGTAAGCAGGCACAAAACCCGGAAAGTCGAACGCATTGGCGACACTCATGTCCTTCGCCATCTGCCGAATGTTATTGCCGTAGTCCAAAGTCGCTGCGCCGCGCGCTTGCAACGCCAGCATCGCACGCACTTGCACCGCCATTGATGTCTTGGCAGGCGTGACGATGCTTTGCGGATTCGCGTTGCGCGCCTCCTGCCACTGCTGCAGTGTCCAACCCTGCGGCAAATAACCATTGATCGGGTCGTGTGCACTGGTTTGATCGGTGACGACGTCTGGCGTCACGCCGCGTGCGACCAGCTCGGTGAACACATCGGCGGCGTTGCCGAGTAAGCCGATTGAGGTTGCGGTTCCCGCCGCCTTCGCTGCGGCGAGCTTGGCGAGCGCATCGTCGAGATTGTCAGCACATTGATCGAGATAGCGCGTGCGCAAGCGGAATTCGATACGTGTGGGGTCGCACTCGACGGCAATCATCGAAAAGCCGGCCATCGTCGCAGCGAGTGGTTGCGCGCCACCCATGCCACCAAGGCCGCCAGTCAGAATCCACTTGCCTTGTGGCTTACCACCGAAGTGTTGATTGGCAACTTCAAAGAACGTTTCGTAGGTGCCTTGCACGATGCCTTGCGTGCCGATGTAAATCCAGCTGCCCGCGGTCATCTGCCCGTACATCATCAAGCCTTTGCGGTCGAGCTCGTTGAAGTGCTCCCACGTGGCCCAGTGCGGCACGAGGTTGGAGTTGGCAATCAGTACGCGCGGCGCATCGGCGTGGGTTTTGAACACGCCAACAGGCTTGCCGCTTTGCACCAGCAAGGTTTCGTCGTCGTTGAGCTGACGCAGCGACTCGAGAATCGCATCGAAGCACGCCCAGTTGCGCGCCGCACGACCGATGCCGCCGTAAACGACCAAGGCCGTTGGATGCTCGGCAACCTCGGGGTCGAGGTTGTTCTGAATCATCCGATAAGCCGCTTCGGTCAGCCAACTCTTGCACGTGAGCGTATTGCCGCGCGGGGCGCGGACGACGCGCGAGGGGTCGAGGCGCAGATCGAGGGCGGGCTGAATCTGTTCTGGGGCGTTCATGGATGACTCCTACTAGGCGCAGCAGAGAAGACAATCAACAAATGAAGTCGTCATTCCCGTACCCCTCCGGGGCATAAACTCACGGCGGGAATCCAATTTTGCAAGCAACACGAAAAAGCAACGAACTTGGATTCCCGCCTGCGCGGGAATGACGGATACCTTGATTTCGTACTTGCGCAAAACTCAACGACCTTGCAACACTTGCATCGGACACAAATCCGCAAACACACGTGCTTTCACAGCGTCAAACATCACGGCGATGTCGGGTGCGAAATAGTGGTCAATCTCGTAATGCGCCACGCGCTTACGCACCGCGGCCATCGCGGGCAGCAGCGATGTGCTCGTTTTGAGCGGCGCGCGCAAGTCAATGCCCTGCGCGGCAGCGAGCAGCTCGATCGCCAAAATGTTGGCTGTGTTCTCCACCATGTCGCCGAGCTTACGCGCGGCGAACGTCGCCATCGAGACGTGGTCTTCTTGATTGGCAGAGGTCGGCAGCGAATCGACCGACGCCGGATGCGCGAGTGTTTTGTTCTCACTCGCGAGCGAAGCGGCGGTGACGTGCGCGATCATGAACCCGGAATTAATGCCGCCATCGCGCACTAAAAACGGCGGCAGCCCCGAGAGCGTCGAATCGATCAACAGCGCGATTCGGCGCTCGGACAACGCGCCGATCTCTGCGATTGCCAGCGCCAGATTGTCGGCGGCAAACGCGACCGGCTCCGCATGAAAATTGCCGCCGGACAAGACATCACCCGTATCGGCAAACACGAGCGGATTGTCAGAAACGGCGTTGGCCTCTATGTGCAGCACGTTAGCTGCGTGGCGAATTTGATCGAGACACGCGCCCATCACCTGTGGCTGGCAGCGCAGCGAGTAAGGGTCCTGCACTTTGCTGCAATCAATGTGTGAGACGTTAATCTCTGAGTTGGTAAGCAGCGCCATGTAGGCAAGCGCCACATCTTGCTGCCCCTGGTGGCCGCGCACTTTGTGGATGCGGGCGTCGAATGGCGTCATGGAGCCTGCTGCTGCATCGACCGAGAGCGCGCCTGCGACGACAGCGGTTTTGAAGAGCTCTTCGGTGTCGAACAAATTAGCGAGTGCCAATGCGGTAGAGGCTTGCGTGCCATTCAGGAGTGCTAGGCCTTCCTTTGGCGCGAGTGTCATCGGTGCCATGCCGAGTTTGGCGAGCGCCTCCGTGGCACTCATACGCGCACCTGCGTGCATGACCTCACCGACCCCGAGCAGAACGGCGGCCATGTGCGCCAGCGGCGCCAAATCACCCGATGCGCCGACCGAGCCTTTTTCAGGGATCACGGGAAGTAGGTCGGCGTTGTAGAGCTTGATCAGTGCGTCAACGAGCTCGAGCCGGATGCCGGAGTAACCATGACCCAAACTCGAAATCTTGAGCACGAGCAGCAAGCGAACCACGTTGGGTGCCATCGGCTTACCCACGCCGACCGCGTGAGACAGCACAAGGTTGCGCTGCAAAAGCTCGAGTTGATCCTGCGGAATGTGTGTCTGTGCGAGCCGACCAAAGCCGGTGTTGATGCCGTAGGCAGGAACGCCACTTGCGGCGATGCGCGCGACAGCCGCCGCGCCTGCGTTGATGCTGGGAATCGCGGCGGGGTCTAGCGCGATGGTGGGCGCGTCGCCCTCATGAATCTTGCGGAGATCAGCGAGAGAAAGTGCACCGGGGGTAATGGTGAGCATGCGGGGCCCTGAGAATGCGCTTGTGGCGCACGTTGAAGAATGCGACCGAGCCCGGTCGAACCGCTAAGGCTGCTATTTTAGGCTGGATGCCCGAATTCGGCTCTGACTCGGTAGGCGCGTCTCTCCTCATTGCGCGCTACATCGCGCGCAGGCGGCCGTCGCGCTGACCCGTTCATTGAGCAATATGTGACGAGATGTTGCCCTCAAGAGCGTCATTACGATTTCTATGCGGTGGACGCATAAAATCAGCGCACTTCCTTTTGTCGATGACATTGTCTATGCGATCAACTCCTTGCTATTGGCGCTGCTTGCGCGGCCTGATGCGCCTTGTTCTTTGCGCGCTCATCGGAGCCAGTTCACTCGCGAGCGCGACCACGGTGCGATTGCAAACGACGCAGGGGGCAATCGATATTGAGTTATTTGATGCCGCCGCACCGATCACGGTGGCGAATTTCCTCGCTTACGTGCGCAGTGGTGCATACACCGACACCTTGATTCATCGCAGCGTGCCGGGATTCGTGATTCAGGGCGGTGGTTATCGCTGGGTCGGTGGCAATCCATCCGTGGTTGATGTCACGACGCGTCCGCCAATCCAAAACGAATTCAGCCCCTCCCGCTCGAACCTGCGCGGCACGATTGCCATGGCGAAGTTCGATGGCAATCCCAATAGCGCGACGTCGCAGTGGTTTATCAACCTCGCCAACAACGCGGCTATTCTCGACGGGCAAAATGGTGGCTTCACCGTGTTCGGCAGAGTCACCGCTGAAACGATGCCGGTCGTCGATGCGATTGCCGCGCTGCCGATCGTCAACGCTGGCGGTGTGTTTGCTGAGCTGCCGCTCACCTCGTTGCCGCCGTCCGGTAGCACGATTCAGAAGCCCAATCTCTCACTTGTGCAAACCGCCACGGTAAAGGCTAGCGCCCTCCAGCCGGGCGTCATCGATGTCGACGGCAACGGGCGGCATAGCATCGTTCTACGCAATACCTCACTCGGTACGCCGCAGATGCGGGTTGGGCGTTTCGTGAACAATCAATTTCAGTTCACGAACCAAGACGATCCGGGGGCTACCTTTCGCTTGGTCGCTGCGCCCGATCTTGATGGGAATGGCAAAAGCGATTTAGTGTTCTTGGATTCGGCGCAGTCACCGCTAGCCGATGTGCGAATCTGGCCTGATTTTCAACGCGTGTCGGAGCGGCTCTGGCGCCAAGTCAAGCCGGTCTGGGATGTGCAGGCCTTAGGTGATCTCGACGCCGATGGCGCAGGAGACATCGTTTGGCGATATCTGGCGCCTGACCCGCGCGACACTGGCGTTTCGTATATCTGGTTTAACAACGGCACGCAGCCGCCTGTGGTTCGCAAACGCGGTGGCGCACCGCTCGACTGGACACTGCTTGGTGCGGGTGATTTCGACTTGAACGGCGCTGCCGACATGGTCTATCTGAGCCCGGACAACCAAGTGCGTGTGCTGATGGCGACTGCAAACCGCACTTGTGCCAACTTTGCAGCAGGGAGCCTCCCCGCTGGGTTTACGGCGCTGCGCGTCGGTGATTTCTCAGGCAGCGGACGTGGTGACATCCTGTTGCGCAATGGGCAGACGGGCCAAGTGATGTTGTACACCCTCAATGCAGCGGGGCTCACGTTACCGCCGTTCACGGGCAACCCAGATGACCCGAACGCGTCTTGCACGTCCACAAGTGCAGCGCTCACCACATCCACGCTAGACGTACTACCGAGCAATACGACGTGGGCGCTCTATGCGGCAGGCGACTTCGATGGCAACGGTGTTGCTGACATCGTCTGGCGTCGACCAGATGGCACGCTCACCTTGTGGCTGCTCAACGCAGCCAGCAGCTTCGCGGCACCGACGGTGGTGAACAATGCGGGCACAGCGCCCATTTCGTTCACGGTGTTTGAACCAGCGGGCCGAGGGGATACCTACTATGGCCCGCCCCCCGCATCGACGGAGCGCGCGGTTACACCAGCGACGACGGACGCTGCTATCACCATCGCGACTGAGGCTCACTATGCGGTGAATCCGAGCAACAGCGTTAGCTGGGCAAACAAACTGTTTGTGTTTCTTCCGGGGACCGGTGCAATTGCACAGAACTACCGCTTGATTCTCAGAACCGGTGCGGCACGCGGTTACCACGCGATTGGTCTGACATATCCCAATGATGATGCCATCGGCACACTCTGCAATGACGATGCGGATGCGGATTGCCACGGCAAAGCGCGCGAGGAAGTCATCACCGGTGCGAATCTCAGCAACAAGGTTGACGTGAACGTGAGCAACTCCATCGTCAATCAGTTGGTAAAGCTGCTGGTGTATCTCGATAGGCAGTTTCCAACAGAGGGTTGGGGGCAGTTCTTGATTGCGGGGCAGCCCGCGTGGGCGAAGATCACCATGTCTGGCCATTCGCAAGGCGGCGGGCATGCTGGCTTGATGAGCAAGCTCTACACGATGGATCGCGCGGTCTATTTTTCTTCGCCAGCGGATTGGCGCAACGCGACACAGCAGCCGGCAACTTGGATGAGCGCGCGTCCCAACACAACATCGGCGGCGCGGCAGTATGGTTTTGCGCACCTTCGCGATCCGCTTGTGCCGTATGCATCGCGTATCGTGCCGAATTGGCTGACGCTGGGCTTGGCAGCCTACGGTGCGGCAGTCTCAGTGGATGGCAGCGCGGCTCCCTACGGCAACACGCGCCAGCTTCACACAAACGCCGATCCCCCAGCAAATGCAGGCGGCATTAGTCCGCTTCATAACGCTACTGTTGTCGATGCGTCCACGCCGCGCAATCCGGATGGCTCGCCGCTGTTTACAAACGTCTGGATCTACCTGGCGTTTCCTTAGCCTTGCGGGGCGCCGTAGCGGATGGGCGAAAAAAAGGGCCGCAGCAGCCCTTTGTACTTCGGTTTTACTGGATGATTGCCCACTTCGCGTTCACGCGATTGTCTGGGCGGTGCACCACCGTCACGTTCTTGCGCATCGCCCAAGGAATGATCTGGTGATGCAGCGGAATGTGGCCAACGTCGGCTTGGTGCAGCATCAGCGCCTCACGCGTTAGCGTCGTGCGTTTGGTGGTGTCGATTTCAGTCTTCAGTTGGTCAACAAGCGCATCGACTTTGGGGTTGCTGTAGCCGGAGTAGTTTTGCTCGCCATCGCCACCCGCTCCTTTAGTGCGGATCACCGCTTGCAGGGTGTAGAGAGAATCAAACGTCGGCACGCCCCAGCCGTAGAGGTAGAAGCTCGAATCCGAGTTCTGAATCTTGGGGAAGAAGTTCACGCGCGGCATCGCATTGAGCTTTACCTTCACGTCGATCTTGGCGAGCATGCCGGCAATCGCGGTGCAGATGCGTTCGTCGTTGATGTAGCGGTTATTGGGGCAGTCGAGCGTAATCTCGAAGCCTTTTGGATAGCCTGCGTCTGCCATGAGCTTCTTCGCCTTAGCGAGGTCAACAGCAGGCCGCTTTTCGAGATCTTTCGAGTAGCCGCGCACTTGTGGGGCGATCATCGACATGGTCGGCATGGAGAGGCCGCGCATCACCGTACGCTGCAACGCGTTAACGTCGATTGACAGCAAGAATGCTTGGCGCACGCGCACATCCTTGAATGGGTTCTTGCCCTTCACGCTCGAATACAACAACTCATCGCGCTTGACGTCCATGGACAGGAACACGGTGCGGTTCTCGTTGCCCTGCATGATCTTGAGCTGAGCGTTCTTCTGCAGCGTTCCCAAGTCTTGGACGGGAGGGTCGAGTACGAGATCGACTTCACCGCTAATCAGTGCGGAAATGCGCGTGGCATCCTGCTTGATGGGGCGATAGACAACTTCGGACACGTTGCCATCGCGCTTACCCCACCAATTGGAATTCGCAATCAGCACCGTCTTTACATCCGGCTCGCGCGTGCGCAGCACAAATGCGCCAGTGCCATTGGCATTGCGTGAGGCGTAGGTTTCTTCTTTCGCGGCGAAATCCTGTGGGCGCTCCACATTGAATTTCTTCGCCCAAGCACGGCTCATGATGCGCACCTCAGTCAACTGGTCGAGCAGGGTGGGCACGGGGCCGGTCGTGATGATGTCAACCGTGAGATTGTCGACGCGCTTGGCTTCTTTGATGCCAGTCATGAACGGCGTGAACTTGGAGGTTTTCTCCATCGCGCGTGTCATGGAGAACACCACATCGTCTGCCGTGAAGGGGGTGCCGTCGTGGAAGGTCACCTTGTCGCGCAGCTTAAAGCGCATCGTGGTGGGATTGATCTGCTGCCAAGACACGGCAAGGCAAGGCTCAATCGCCATTTTCTTGTCGCGGTTGACCAGCGGTTCATAAATATGATCACTGATGGAGTTGTTGAGGCCCTCGTTCTGCGAGTGCGGGTCCATCGTCAGTACGTCGCCTTGGGAGGTCCAGCGGAATGTCTTGGCGTCTGCAGAAAGTGTGGACATCCCCAGCACAGAGGCGAGGGCGAGTGCGGCAAGAGTGAGTGGTCGCGAGGTCATGTGGGATTCCTTGGTGTCTCGTGGCTGCCAATGCGAGGCCGCGTCGGCGAAAGTGAGCATTTTAAGTCAACGATGTCCGATAAGCGGGTCTCTGTAATTGTGCCCCAGGGGCAGGGCTTTAGAATAGGGCGAGATCAATCCAATGCTACGTGAGCCATGACCACCATCGTCGTCGTCAAAAAAGCCGGACAAGCAGTTATTGCAGGTGACACGTTGACCACCTTCGGTTCAACCCGTTTGGGTAGCGCGCATGATGCCGCCCCCGAGAAGATTCTGCGCCACAACGGCACCTTCTTTGGCATCGCGGGCTCCGCTGCGCACCAGATGGTGCTGGAAAGCATCCTCACCAATCATGAAAAAGCCAAAGAGTTTCGCTTTCACGGGCGGCATGAAATCTACGAGAGCTTCCGCAAGATGCATCCGATCCTGAAGGAAGAAGCGTACCTGAACCCGAAGGAGGAGGACGATGATCCGTACGAATCGTCGCAGTTGACCGCGCTGGTTGCGAACTCATCGGGTATCTTCGGTGTGTACTCGATGCGTGAAGTGTTTGAGTTCGACCGCTTTTGGGCGATTGGTTCGGGGCGCGATTTTGCGCTCGGTGCGATGTACGCGGTGTACAACCAAAAGCTGTCAGCAAAGGCGATTGCTGAAATTGGCGTGAAAGCGGGCTGCGAGTACGACACGGGCACGGGACTGCCGATGAATGTGGCGTCGGTGAAGCTCGCTGCGGTAAAGGTTGGGAAGAAGTGATCGCACTGGGTCAATGCAAGTAATGCACAGGTCGTCATTCCCGCGAAGGCGGGAATCCAATTTTGTTTTAGCGTTCTTTGGAAGAACTTGGATTCCCGCCTTCGCGGGAATGACGGGGTTATTGAGGATGCGACCGGAGCGCAAACAACTAGGCGGTCCGATGAGGTGTTGTTGATGGCACCGACGATCGAACAAGTACGAATTGACAAATGGTTATGGGCCGCCCGATTTTTTAAGACGCGCCAACTCGCAATCGATGCCATCAACGCCGGCCGTGTCTATGTGAATGCAGAGCGCGTGAAGCCCGCCAAGATGGTGAAGTGCGACGATGAAATCACCGTCAGAAAACCGCCATACGAGTGGCGTATTGTGGTGCGCGAACTTTCCGAAAAGCGAGGCTCAGCCGAAATGGCGCAAAAGCTCTACATCGAAACCGCAGAAAGCCTAATTGCGCGTGATGCGTTGCGAGCCGAACTGAAGGAGCAACCACCACCGGTGTTCGCTGGACGCCCCACCAAGCGCGATCGCCGCGTGTTGGATCGCTTCATGACACGTCAAGGTGGAGATGATGCGTCGTAGCCTGCTGGCGATTGGTGCATTCCTCATGCTTAGCGTGCATGGCGATGCACTCGCTGCACGCTATGAAATCGTCTCGGCAGAAACCAAAACCACCTACGAAACGCATTACCTCAAGTTCATTCATGTGCGTGGGGTATTCGATCGCATGACCGGCGTGTTGATGTATGAACCGAGCAAGCCCGTCGCTGAACGCGCCCCTTTCATCCACGTTGTGATCGATACCACGACGCTGCGCCCAACGACCTTCGACGGTGAAGGTAAACGCAAGATGTTGCGGGGACCAGAGTTTTTCAATGTCGAAAAATTTCCGACCATCGAGTTTCGGTCAAAGAAGTTTCGCTATGACGGCGAACGGCTCACGCACATTGATGGCGACATCACGCTCGTCGGTGTGACCAAGCCAGTTAGTTTGGTCGTGCTGAAGTCAGGTTGCGAGCCCGCATCAGCGACACAGCCGCCGCGTTGCCATGCGTCGACCGAACTCGTCGTCAAGCGCAGCCAGTTTGGGATGAACGGTTGGTCAACGACGGTAAGCGACGACGTGAAAATCTGCGTGGAGCTTGTCGCGGTGGCGAAGCAGACCGAATCCGCAAACTCATTGCCGGATGCGGCTGTGCAGCCAAAAATGCCCGAAACAGCGCGCTAGCGCTAGAGTTTTGGTATCGGCAGACGATGCGCCACGCGTAGCTTACCGTCTTCAAACTTGGCGACGATTGCTTCGCCCATGCCGACGAATTGTCCGGTAAGCGCGGTGATGTTGACTTGATGCGTGACGAGTACGATGTTCTGCCCGGCGCGTTGGCGCACAGCCAAACCGCCCAGCACTTGCTGCTTTTGCAGGTCGGCCGTCTGCGGATTGTCAAAGTGTGAGTTCAACGCGGGCCAGGTATCCACCCGCGCGAGCGCCTTGAAGGCAAGATTGGCGGTGTCCACGCAACGGCACCACTGCGAGCTATACACGCCGGCCAACGGTATTGAATGGGACCGAAATGCCGCGCCCCACGCGCGCGATTGCGCACGACCGAGATCGTTGAGGTTGCGCTGCGTGGCGCAATCTTCGAGCTTGAAGTTGGGCGGGTCGCCGGTGCCGGGCACGGTCTGCGCGTGGCGCATGAGCACGACGTAGCCACCTTGCTTAAGTGCGGCCCAGGCGGCGTTGTCCGTCGACGCAATCGCCGTGCCCGTGACGAGACACAGGAGGGCAAAGATGGTCAGCGCGATCTGCGTCGCTTGGTGTGCGCGTCCCATTGAGCCGCTCACTCTTTATTGGTGAACCGGAATCCGAGTCGCGTCACTTCAGCGCGCGCTTCGGCCATCGCCATGGGCACTTGCGCAGGGTCCCCCGACAGCGTGAGCTCAATCAATCGTCCACCCGGGATATGCTGCGGCA
>JAJTHU010000267.1 GCA_021300055.1 Nitrosomonadaceae bacterium
CGTCACCTAACCGCCCATCGCCATTGAATCCCCAGCATTTCACGCCACCGTTGACAACCGCACACGTGTGTTCGGTGCCGGCAGATAAAGCCGTCACATTGCTGCCCGCTGCGATGGCTTGCACGGACGCATTCGCGGTGATGGTGGTGTTATTGCCGAGTTGGCCGAAACTGTTAGCTCCCCAGCACTGCACCCCGCCAGACCGAATCGCGCAAGTGTGGTCTCGCCCCGACGCAATGGCGGTCACGCCGCTGCCAGCAGGTATTGCCGTGACCGGTACGTTCGAGTACACATTGTTGCCCGTCCCCAGTTGTCCAGAGTCGTTAGCGCCCCAGCACCGCACGCCGCCATTGACGGCGGCACAAGTGTGTCGGAACCCCACCGAAACCTGAGTGGCCCCGCCTCCCGTAGCAATTGCGGTAACTGGGGTGGCACTTGAGGTGGTGGTATTGTTGCCCAGCCAGCCTTCGTAGTTACTGCCCCAGCATTGCACACCACCATTCAATACGCCACAGGCGTGATATTCCCCGACCGAAATCGATGTGAGTCCACTCGCCGCGGGAATCGCCAGTGTCGGCGAGTTAATTTGGGCACTTAGCGCAAGCCCCAGCTGGCCTGCGTCATTGCGACCGCGACACTGTAAGCCACTGGTTGCCAGCGTACAGAAGAAATCAATACCTGCGCCAATCACACTCGCGCCACTGCCCGCCGCTAACACCTGCACCGGCACGCTGCTCTGCCAAGTACTGGTGTCGAGATACTGGTTGTATTTGTTTGTGCCCCAGCAGCGCGTGCCCCCGCTTAACACGACACATGTGAAGTCAGCCCCGCTAGTGATCGCGGTAACGCTGCTGCCGGCCGCAATCGCGGTCACCGGCCCACTGGCATAGACAAAACTATTGTTACCCAACTGACCGTTGTAATTCGCACCGGCACACTGCACGCCACCATTCACTACCACACATGAATGATTCCCGCCCGCTGAGATGGCAGACACCCCGCTCGCGGGATTGAAAACCTGCAACGGGATCAAACTCGATGTGGTGCTGTTATTGCCAAACTGGCCGCTTACGTTATTTCCCCAGCAACGTGTGCCACCACTGACCACGGCACAGACAAAACTGCCGAACGGCGACACGGAAACTGATGTCACGCCGCTACTCGCAGGTATTGCTTGCACGGGCGAGTTTGAGAGGGTGGTACTGTTATTGCCCAACTGGCCCACGGAATTTTCACCCCAGCATTGCACGCCGCTGTTGATCACAACGCAGGTCACGTTGGCACCGGCGGAAATGCCCGACACCCCACTGGACGCGGCGATCACCTGTACCGGAGTCAAGCTCGTATTGAAGTTTCCGGTACCCAATTGGCCGACGTATCCGCCACCCCAACATTGCACACCGCCATTGACGACCGCGCAAGTGTGATCATTGCCGGTCGCCACTGCTGTCGCACCACTACCGGCCGCGATGGCATTTACTGGCTGCGTGCTTGCGTTCAAATTGCCGCCATTGCCCAACTGGCCGGACCGATTTACACCCCAACATTGCACCCCGCCACTGATCACCGCGCAAGCGTGGTAGTTGCCGCCTGCAATCGATGTGATACCGGCGGGTTGGCCACTCGCCCAACGATTGAGCTTCAGCGTGGCTGACAGATTAGACGTCCCCGAACCGTTGGTGGCGGTGATCGCTAGTGTGTATGTTCCCGGCTGCGCGGTTGTGGTTCCCGAAACTGAGACGTTACCGTTGCCGGTGTGTATTGCCGTGAGTCCCGCCGGCAGTCCGGAGAATGCGACCGCGGTCGGTGCCGAGCCCCCACCAATGAGCAGGTTGTCCGCGTATGCCTGACCGTAGCTGGCCGGCACTAACTGCGGCGTAACGAGGGTCGGCGCTTGCGCGTGACCAAGTTGGTGAATGACCCCTGCGAACAATAGTAGCGTCGCAGACCAGCGCACGAAGCGCGAACGAATTCCTTGATCGATCGAAATCATATTGGGCACCTTGATTGCTTAAATCGAGCACCGCCAGCAAGCGGCCTTGTCTATTCTTTTTTATCGACGTGCCCACCAACTGTTTTTATCTGTCTTGGGCGCCACCCTATGCACGGTTGGCAATATGGAAATCGCAGTATATGTTCGACCCAAACAAAAACACAACTGAAAGCCCTGTTACTTCGCCGTCGATACCGCTGACGCAAAAGGAAAGATCAAGAAGACCTACCCTCAGAATCAAATCGCAACACCTTTTGAGCGCCTGCAATCCATTCACAACTACCAGCTTCAACTGCGATCCGATGTCAATCCAGAAAGCCTCTCCCAGATCGCGAATCAAATAAGCGACAATGAGGCAGCAAAACAAGTCCAAGAGGAACGAAAGGCTCACGATTGAACATCCGCCGGACTTTGGCTAACATGGCCACAGTAATCACTCCTCAATTCTCCCTGCTTAAAAAGTAAGCAGGGTAGTTGATTCATGTGGCCTCGTTTTGGATGGTAAAAATTTTGGTCACTTTTATGCCCTCCCGCGGCACTTGGATTTGGGTATCGGCACACATAGCAATGTCGAGGTTGCCGCGATGCTGGCGACCACCAGAGGATTGTATGGGTGATGTGAACGTAAGAATGTGGTCATTGGTAGCTTGCGTATTTGGGTGTGAATGGGTTGGAAATGAGGCGGCAGTGGGGTCCGAACACGAAGGAGATAAGGCGAGTGAACGGGCATGAGGTGTGATCTTCACGGGGTTGCATAAATACGTAATTGCGTACTTTCAAGGCAAAAAAACGCTAACCTGCAGCCGCCAGCAAAATCGCCAGCAGCGGCACGACACGCTCGCCTGGAACACCGTACTGGCCGCGCTCCAAGCTACGCACCCAACCAGCGTCCTGCAATATCTTGAGATGGTGATAGAGCTGTCCTGACGTCCCGACCTCTGCCGCAGCTTCCAGCTCCGCCTTGCTCGATTTGCCGCCGAGGATAAGCTTGAGCAGGCGCAACCTAACAGGGTGTCCGAGTGCTGCGATCACCGCATCGAAGCCAGACCACTCAGACTTAAGGAGCGCCGCCACACTGCCGTGACGCTGCCAGAGGTACTGCTCTCCAGTCGGCAACGTTGCGACACCTGCGTAGACGATCTCGCCCTTGCGTTCACGCGACTCTTCGCCCTGCTGCAATCGGTGCAACACCCAATACTTCTCCGCTTCCAAATTTGAGGCTGCAGGCTGCCGCGACGCGAGCGCAGACTCTAAACGCTCGATGCGCGCGCTTAGGCTTGCGATTGCAGCCTGCAGCGCGGCTGGATCGAGTGAGGCGGTTTGATGTGCTTCGCGTGCAGGATCGCTGGCCGCCGTCACCGAACCCGCCGGTTCCTGCGTCGAGCTAGCGGCCGCCGTAATGGTGCGCTTCTTGGAGTTGACAGGCACTCGCTTGGACATGTCGGCAGTTTAGTACGTTTTTACATACCGCTCAACAAAATTAAAGTCCAGCATTGACGGGCATTTTCAGGCATTTCTGTCCCAAAACCCCCGCCAATACTGGACCTCTTCGTTCGCACGCGCCCGTTGCCCGGGGGCGCCACCACAATTCTGCGTTGACGCTTAGTGCCCCATCGGCGACGACCCCACGGCGTCACGCACACACATAGTAAACTCGCGCCCCTGCTTCGGCTCACAGGTCTTGAAGGCTTTTGCCTCTGCCTCACAAACTTCAGCGGCCTTGCCACTTAGCGGCTTGCAAACAAGTGGGTTGGCGAGCAAAAACTCGCGGTCGCAAGCGTGGTGCTCCGCGCCTTTGAGGGGACCACACTTGGCGTACATCTTTTCGTGTCGCTCACAACGAAGCTTCTCAACGCCTTCGCGCTTCTCGCAGTTACTGACATGAGCAAGCCCAACCGAAGAGGCAGTCACCAACGCGGCCGCAACCAAAATAGACATCAAGCTCTTGATCATCAGGATTTCCCTCCGGGCTGTTCAACGATGCGCGCGACGATGCGCCTTACGATAGGGCCTGCAATCAGCGCAGCGAGAAACGCAAGCCCCCAAGCCACAACGAACGCATGCGCCCACTTGGCTAAGAAAGTCGCGGCGGGCATTCGCCCTAAGTTGATAAAAGTGAGTACGCCCGACATCATGAAAACCATCATTGTGGACATCAAGAATGCGAACACAATGGGGGTATACCGGGCAGGAATTTTCATCGCGTCTCCTGCGGCGTTGTCGGTGCTGTAATCGTTGTTTCGGCAATCAGCCCCGCCGCGACGGTGCGATTGCTGGCATCATCAATCAGCACAAAGCTTCCCGTGGTGCGGTGTTCCGCATAGACGTCGGCAACCAATGGTTGCTGAACCGAAAGCCGCGCCCTGACGATGGCATTGCTCGTCACCTCCGCAGACGATTTAGCGCGTTGCATGGTGTTGACATCGAGCACGTCCAGCACCTCTTCAACAATGGCGCGCGTCGTCCGCGTGGTGTGCTTGAGCCAATATCGACGCCCGGGCGCCATCGGCGTCGCGTCGAGCCAGCACAAGTCAGCCACAAGCGCATCACATATTTGGGGCGCTGGCTCGGTATCCGTAAGCATGTCGCCGCGCCCGATATCTAGCTGGGCGTCGAGTACAACAGTGACCGATTGTCCACGACGCGCTTCGTTGATCCGTTCCACGCCGCACCAAATTTCAGCCACGTTGGCCGCATAACCCGAGGGGAGGATCGAAATCGAATCGCCGTCGCGCAGGACACCGCTGTCCACCCTGCCCTGATATCCACGCAAATCCTGCCGCACGCCGTACTTTGCGCGCGCCACGCGCTGCACCGCCATCCGGAACGCACCTTCGGTTCGTTCGCTCGCAGTGCTCGACTCCAAGAGCTCCAACAGCGTCGCGCCTTGATACCAAGGCATTGCCGCGCCGCGGTTCACCAGCATGTCGCCCTTGAGCGCCGACACCGGCACGACATCAACCTGCGCAAACGGCAACGCCGACAACCAAGGCTTGATTTCGCTCTGAATGCGGGCGAACGCGCGCTCGGAATATTCGACCGCGTCCATCTTGTTGACCGCCACAATGACATGCGGGATGCGTAGTAGCGCCGCGATGGCGGCGTGACGCCGCGATTGCTGGGTGGCGCCGCGCACCGCATCAATCAGGATCACCGTCAGATCGGCGGTCGATGCGCCCGTCACCATATTGCGCGTGTACTGCTCGTGACCCGGCGTGTCCGCAATGATGAAACGACGTTTGGGGGTGGCGAAATATCGGTACGCCACATCGATGGTGATGCCTTGTTCCCGTTCGGCGATCAGGCCATCAGTCAGCAGCGAAAAATCAAGCGCCTCACCGGCACCCACGTGGCCGTGCTTGCGCGTCGCTCCGATCAAGCCCTGCACTTGATCCTGCATGAGCCCTTGCGCGTCGTAAAGCAAGCGGCCGATCAAGGTGCTCTTGCCGTCGTCAACGGAGCCCGCAGTCGAAAAGCGCAACGTATCCGCGTGCAGCATCAGAAGTACCCCTCACGCTTACGCAATTCCATCGACGCTTCAGCCGTCTGGTCATCTAGCCGTGTCGCGCCACGCTCGGTCACCGTCACAGCCGCCGTCTCGGCGACGATTTGCGCGAGCGTACTCGCCTCGGACGCGACTGGGCACGTGCACGTCATGTCGCCCACCGTGCGAAAACGCACGCTCAGGCGCTCAACCACTTCGCCCTCTAACGGCGGCGTCACCGACGTGACCGGCACCAGCAAGTCGTTTCGCCGCACCACCTCGCGCTGATGCGCGAAGTAGATAGACGGCACCGCGAGCTTTTCACGCTCGATGTACTCCCAAACGTCGAGTTCGGTCCAATTCGAGATTGGAAACACGCGCAGATGCTCACGAGGCTTCATGCGCGTGTTGTACAGGCTCCACAACTCGGGGCGCTGATTTTTTGGGTCCCACTGACCCCAGGCATCGCGGTGCGAGATGATGCGCTCCTTGGCACGCGACTTTTCCTCATCGCGGCGCGCGCCACCAAACAATGCGTCGAATCGGTGTGCCGCAATGGCGTCCAGCAGAGTCAAACTTTGGTGCGGGTTACGGCTCTCCAAAGGGTGCGACAACACCACACGACCACTAGCGATCGAATCCTCCACCGAAGCGACGATGAGGCGCTCGCCCAGTTCTGCGACGCGTTGGTCGCGAAAGGCGATCACCTCGGGGAAGTTGTGCCCTGTGTCCACATGCAGCAGCGGAAACGGAAACGGGTCCTGCCGAAACGCTTTCTCGGCAAGCCTGAGCAGGCAGATCGAGTCTTTGCCACCCGAAAACAGCAGCGCGGGATTGGCGCACTCTGCCGCGACCTCGCGCATGATATGGGTAGCCTCGGCTTCGAGCCAATCTAGGTGGAGCATGAGGCAGACAAGGTAGGGACTGACCGGGTTGACAAGGTCACATTTTAGCAGTAGCTCCCCGTCAGACCGCGCCCAATGCGCCCTAGCTTCCAATGCCCGGCTCATTGCCTGTGGGGTGTTGTGCAGCGCACGTGATTTTGGCTATAATGTAAGCCTCATGCGGGAATAGCTCAGTTGGTAGAGCGCAACCTTGCCAAGGTTGAGGTCGAGAGTTCGAGACTCTTTTCCCGCTCCAAATTCGAAAGGGGAAGCCGATGCTTCCCCTTTTTCCCTTCAGCCCCGCGTGCAATCATTTCGTTTAGCCCCGATTTGGCTGACAATTGCACCTGAGGATCTTCGTGGCGGGTTAGCAAAGTGGCTATGCAGCGGATTGCAAATCCGTCTACATCGGTTCGATTCCGGTACCCGCCTCCACCTTCTGTCGTGCGCCTTTCCCCCGGCCTAGCGCACACTCTTAGTTCAAAACCGTGCTGATGGGTCTAGCAGAGCGTAGCTCTAGCATCACTCGTGTCAATATCCGCTAACAACGACGCATTTCGGCAGCTCATCGAATGGCTGCCCACCGCCATCGCCGTCCACCGTGACGGCCGCGTGTTGTATGCCAATCCGGCCATGGTACGTATGTTGGGCGGCAACTCCTCCGAGCAGTTCGTCGGTCGCAGCCTCGGCGAGTTCGTGCATCCCGCTTGCCACGCCGATCTTCGCGAGCGTTTACGCGTCGTGAACGTTGAGCGCCGGATGAGTCCTGCCGCGGAGATTGACCTCGTACGCCTTGATGGCGAGCGCATCACGGTTGAGTCCCAAGGCACACCAGTCGACTTTGACGGATTGCCCGCTGTTTGCTCCATTGCGCGTGACGTTTCTGCCGAGCGCCGTGCGCGCGAAGCAAGCGAGCGCATGAGCAATCGCGCCGCGCGATTTGCGCAGTTGGGCCAGCAGTTGGCCTCGGTTAAGTCGGAAAAAGAAGCCGCTTCGCGCATCCTAGACGCGGCGCGTGAGCTTGTCGGATGGGATTCGGCCTGGCTGCATCTATTCGAGCCTGAGTCTGAAACGATGCGCAACGTGGTTACGTTCGACAGCGACGCGTCGGGCGTGCATGAAGTGCCGGCCCCAGCCGCGCGCTTGCGTTCGCCCAGCGAAACCACGCGACGCACGATGCGCGAGGGCCCTCAGCTGATCTTGCGCTCAGCAGATGCCAACATGAACCCCAGTGAGGACACGACGTTCGGGGCTCGGCGCATCTCTCTATCACTGATGTACGCCCCCATTCGCACTCAAGATCGCTTGCTTGGGGTGGTCTCTTTGCACAAGTATGCAGCCGATGCTTATTCGCACGCCGACTTAGCCGACTTGCATGCGCTTGCCTCCCATGGCGCTGGCGCCCTCGCACGTGTACTCCAAGCGCTGGCACACGAACGCGCCGCCCATAGGCTGCAGTACGCCATCGACGCGACTGAGGGTGGGCTGTGGGAGTGGGACATCCAGAAAGATCTGATCAAGGTCAGCGCACGCTGGGAGGCGCTGCTAGGCCACGCGCCAGGTGAGGTTCCAGTTACGTTCACGAGCACCTATTCCCGCGAAATAGTGCATCCGGATGACTGGGCAGCTGTCGAAAAATCGGCTGCCGACCACATGGCTGGTCTGACGCCGTTCAATTTCGCGACTTTCCGCATGCGAACCAAGTCCGGCGAGTACCGCTGGTTCTCGGGCCGCTCAAGCGTCGTGGAGTGGGATTTCTTGAATCAGCCGACGCAGATGCTCGGTACTATCTTCGACATACATGACCGAAAGATCGCCGAAGCGGCATTGCAAGAAAGTGAGCAGCGTTATCGTGCGCTGATCGAGTGGTCGCCTGAAGCATTTTGCGTACACGAGGCGGGCACCATTCTCTATTGCAATCCGGCATTCGTTGAAATTGTCGCGGCAAAGAGTCCAGATGAAGTTATCGGTCGTTCGCTCATGGACTTTATTCATCCCGACTCACGTCAAGTTGTGATTGAGCGCATGCAGCGCGTCGCCCAGGGTGAAGAGCGCATTCCACTCGCCGAAATGCGAGGCGTGCGTTTGGACGGTCGTGAGCTCTATGTGGAGACACAAGCTGCCGTGATTTGGTTTGATGGAAAGCGGGTCTCACAGGTTGTTGCTCGGGACATCACAGCGCGCAAGCAAGTCGAAGCGGAGCGCGCTGCACTCGAGCACCAACTTCGTGAGTCGCAGAAGTTGCAGGCCATCGGGACGCTTGCCGGCGGTATTGCGCATGACTTCAACAACGTGCTCGCCATCATCCTCGGCAACACCGACCTCGCGCTTCGCGACCCGCGCACCAGCGACAATGCGCGCGAAAGTCTGGGCGAAGTGCGCAAAGCGGCGCTGCGTGCACGTGACGTGGTGCAGCAGATTCTGTCCTTCAGCCGTCGCCAGCCGCTTGAACGAAAACCAATCGCACTCGCGCCGCTAATTGAAGAATCAGTCAAGTTGATTCGTGCGACACTCCCTGCGCATATTGAACTGTCTGTTGAAATATCTCCCACGCAAGAACGAGTGCTTGCCGATGCAACCCAAATCGTGCAGATCTTGCTTAACCTCTGCACGAATGCGCGCCAGGCTATTGGGGACGTGCGTGGGCATATCACCATCAGGCTAGAAAACGTTGTTGCCATTCCGAACGCGAGCGCGAACTCTTCCGCTGCTGGCGTTTGCATCTCGGTCATCGACACTGGCCCGGGCATCGACCAAGCAACGCAGGCGCGACTATTCGAGCCGTTCTTCACGACGAAGCCCGTCAACGAGGGGACTGGCCTCGGGCTCTCGGTTGTTCACGGTATCGTTGAGGCACACGAAGGCACCATAACGGTCGAGTCCAGTCCGGGCGCGGGAGCCACCTTCCGCGTGTTCCTGCCTACAATCCCCGAAACTGCGGACACGGCACAATCGATACGTCAAGACTCACAGCCCTCACGTCTCATTACCAGACCCGGCGGACCGAGAGTCATCTACGTCGATGACGACGAGGCCATGGTGCTGCTCATGCGCGTCGGCCTCACCATGCGTGGCTACGACGTATTGGCACTCACGGACCCAGTGAATGCGCTTGAGCGCATACGGACAGCCCCCGCAAAGTACGCTGCACTTATCACCGACTACAACATGCCCACACTTTCCGGGTTGGAGCTAGCGAAGCAAGTTCACGAATCGGCACCGGATATGCCAATCTTTGTCCTATCCGGCTTCATTGACGAACGACTGCAGACCTTGTCTGGCACAGCTGGGATTCGCGGACTCTTTCAGAAAGGGCGCGGCGAGTCCGAACTGATGGAATCGCTGCAGACGATCATCGCGCCGCGCGAGCACCGCTCCTAGACGGTGCAAAATAGCGTGTCGCTCGCCCGTGCCCGGGTGGTGAAATAGGTAGACACAACGGACTTAAAATCCGTCGCTTCCGTAAAAGGGGCGTACCGGTTCGATTCCGGTTCCGGGCACCACTCTGCTCTGCTAACCAACCCTGCTGGACGGAACTCGGATGAGAACCGGTACTCCTGTTCGTCTAACCGAAGTCCAGTGGACTTCGGTTGGACGCATGAGCAAGGCGAATGCGGTTCAGAGCCGCGCGGCGAAGAATTGCCGAATCGCAGCAAGCGATTCGCAACATTCCGGTTCCGGGCACCACTCTGCTCTGCTAACCAACCCCGCTGGACGGAACTCGGATGAGAATGTTCATCACGGATCTGCGGGCTTCGACTAATCAGGCGGCTGACTTGCCTGAAAACGCCGCGCGCAAGTAATAGAACATCGACCAGATCGTCAGCACTGCGGCGACCCAGATCA
>JAJTHU010000043.1 GCA_021300055.1 Nitrosomonadaceae bacterium
CTGGTCTCCCAGCTCCATCTGCCGGTGCAAGCGGGCAGTGATCGCGTGTTGGCGGCGATGAAGCGCGGCTACACCGTGATGGAGTACAAATCGATCATTCGCCGTCTGCGCGAGCAGCGTCCCGATATTTCGATTTCGAGCGATTTCATCGTTGGCTTCCCTGGCGAAACCGAGGACGACTTTGAACGCAGCATGAAGCTCATCGACGACATCAAGTTCGACGGTGCCTTCTCATTCGTTTATTCGCGTCGCCCCGGTACGCCCGCCGCCAGCTTGCACGACGACACGCCGCAAGACGTGAAGCTTAAGCGCTTGCAACGGATGCAAAAGGTGTTGGAAGCGCAATCGACGGCAGTCTCAGAGTCGATGGTTGGTAGTGTTCAGCGCGTACTCGTCGAGGGCGTGTCACGCAAAGACGCGAGCGAGCTCATGGGCCGCACCGATAACAACCGCGTGGTGAATTTCCCAGCGCCAGCCGAGCACATGCAACGCCTGATTGGCCAGTTCATCGATGTACGCATCACGCGCGCGATGCACTTCACGCTTCGCGGTGAGGTTGCTGGTGTCGATGCGGCGCGTGATATTGGCAGCGACAGTTCCGAGCGATTGGTGGCGTAAGCCGAAAGGAAGAAAGCCGAATGAAAACGCCATCGCTCGAGTTTGCCTTTACGCCCGTCAATAACCGTCGCCTCAACGCGCTGTGTGGCGCGCTTGACGCCAACTTGCGGCAGATTGAGGCGGCACTCGATGTGTCGATTTCGCGCCGCGGCGAGCGCTTCGCCGTAAGCGGTGAACGCGCTCAAATTGAAATGGCGGCACGCGCACTCAACAAGTTTTACGCTGAAGCGAGCGATGAGTTGTCGGTGGAGGAAATTCAGCTCGGTCTGGTCGAGATCCAACACGCCCGCGATGAAAAGCTCGTCAAGAAGATCCAAGATGACGAGGTGCCGGCAGAAGAACTCGCGTTGCACACGCGTCGCGCCGATTTGCGCCCGCGCACTGATCGGCAAGCGCACTACATCAAGCAAATCCAGACGTACGATATTTCGTTCGGCGTGGGTCCTGCGGGTACGGGCAAAACCTATCTCGCCGTTGCATGTGCGGTTGACGCGTTTGAGCGCGATCTTGTAAAGCGCATCGTGCTGACGCGCCCTGCGGTTGAAGCGGGCGAGCGGTTGGGGTTCTTACCGGGTGACCTTTCGCAGAAAGTGGATCCGTACCTGCGCCCGCTTTACGACGCGCTTTACGATCTGCTTGGGTTTGATCGCGTCCACAAGATGTTTGAGCGCAATCAGATAGAAGTTGCACCGTTGGCGTTCATGCGTGGTCGCACCTTGAACCACTCGTTCATCATTCTCGACGAGGCGCAAAACACCACCCCAGAGCAGATGAAGATGTTCCTCACGCGCATCGGCTTTGGCACCAAAGCGGTGATAACGGGTGACGTCACACAGGTTGACTTGAAGAGCGGTCAGACCAGCGGGCTCGTGGACGCGCGCAATGTGCTCTACGGTGTGCGTGGCATCGGCTTCACGATTTTCCAAGCTGCCGATGTGGTGCGTCACCCGCTCGTGCAAGCGATTGTTACCGCCTACGATGCGCATCAACGCACGCGGCGCAGTTGAAGTGGCAAAACTCGCCATTCCACGCGGTGTTTGGGGCAAAAATGCCCAAAACTGCCCGTCAATAGGGGAGTTTCAATTTGGGCGCTAAAGCGAAACTCACCACTACTGGCGCAGCGATAGGCCCTGCCACCCAACTCGCCACTCAGCTCGCCACCCAACTCGTCATCCAACGCGCGAGCCGCCTCGCGAGCATCCCAACCGACCGGCAATTGCGTCGTTGGCTGCGCGCCGCCCTAGACGCGGTCGGCCAGCCCGCTGAGTTGACGCTGCGCATCGTCAACGCCGCGGAAGGGCGCAATCTGAACTCGGCGTTTCGCGGCAAAGACTACGCGACGAACGTGTTGACCTTTGTGTATCACCTGCCACACACCTCGCCACTGATGGGTGACGTCGTACTCTGTGCGCCGGTGGTCGCGCGTGAGGCGCGCGAGCAGGGCAAAACCACTCCTGACCACTATGCGCACCTAGTCGTGCACGGCGTACTCCACTTGGCCGGACACGATCACGAGCGGCCACGTGAAGCCGCGCGCATGGAAGCATTGGAAGTCGAGATTTTGGCCGGTCTCGGTATCGCCGATCCCTACCGCAGCTAGCCGGAAGCGTGCGCCGGCGCTGAAAAGTTGCTGTCAAAGTAGGCAAAAGCGCGTCCGGTAAAATGGCGGCTTCGCAACAACGTAAGAACTCACCTGAAAATCGAGGCGAGCGCAGCAAGGTCGGGGGCGCCCGCCGCGCAGGAGCCGGAATGTACATGGACGTACATGAGGACTCTGAGCAGCGCGCAACCCCGAGATTGCCAGCGCAGACCGATTAGCAGATGAGTTCGCTGTATAAATGGACGAATCCCCCAAACGATCCCTAATGGAACGCCTCTCGTCGCTACTACTGCGCGAGCCCGAGGATCGCGACCAACTGGTCGAATTGTTGCATAGCGCGCTTGAGCGCGAACTCCTCGACGCCGATGCCTTGTCGATGATCGAGGGAGTGATGCAAGTCTCCGAAATGCAAGTGCGCGACGTCATGATTCCGCGCTCGCAAATGGACATGATTGATGTTGAAGACGAGCCAGAGGAGTTCATCCCCAACGTCATTGAAACCGCGCACTCTCGCTTTCCGGTTTACGAAAGCAGCAAAGACAATGTCATTGGCATCTTGTTGGCCAAAGACTTGCTGCGCTACTACTCGAACGCAGACGAGTTCGACGTCCGCGACATGTTGCGCCCCGCGGTCTTTGTGCCGGAATCCAAGCGCCTCAATGTGCTGCTGCGCGAGTTCAAGGCGAATCGCAATCACATTGCGATTGTCGTGGACGAGTACGGCGGAGTTGCTGGCCTGATTACCATCGAAGACGTGCTCGAACAAATCGTCGGCGATATCGAGGATGAATTTGACTTCGACGAAACCGAAGACAACATCCTGCCGGATAAAGGCGGTCGCTATCGCGTCAAGGCAATCACTGAGATCGCTGACTTCAACGAGCACTTCGCATCGAATTTCTCCGACGAGGATTTCGATACGGTGGGTGGCCTCGTGATCAATCGCTTTGGACACGTTCCGAAACGCGGCGAGAGCATCACGTTTGATGGCTTCCGTTTTCAGGTGCTACGCGCCGATAGTCGCAAAGTGCATTCGCTGATGGTCGAACGCGTGGTCGCACCTTCGCCGGATGTCGAAGACGCGTCGGGCGATCGCGTTGCCAGCGGCGACGCACCGCGAAAAGCCGCTTAGTCGCACGGTGACACCACGCTTCGTGGCACTAAACCTCGTGGCACCCTACTGGCGCCAGCGCCAGCCCTCCAACCTGTTCTCATAAAGAGCTTCGCTTGCTGCGACTGCCGCAATCATTCTGGGTGCGCGTTGTTTTGGTCGCGCTGGCCGGCGCCGCAAGCGTACTCGGCTTCGCGCCGCTTTACGCGTGGCCAGTCATTATTGTTGCGCTGGTGATGTTGTTCGCTTGCTGGTGGCAGGCGAGATCGACACGCGAGTCAGCCGCCATCGGTTTTGCCTTTGGTTTCGGTTTGTTCGTTGCTGGCGTGTCTTGGCTCTATGTGAGCCTCCATGTTTTCGGCGGCATGCCTGCACCGATGGCGGCGATTGCGGTGGCGCTGTTCTGTGCCTATCTCAGTCTCTGGCCCGCTCTCGCGGGCGTGTTAGTGCATCGCTGGCGCGCCGGACCGGGGTGGCGGCTCATTGCCATCATGCCGGTTGCGTGGGTGGGCGCCGAAATGCTGCGCGCATGGTTCCTCACGGGGTTTCCGTGGCTCGTGGTTGGCTACTCTCAAGCACCAGCCGCCGACATGCTGTCTCCGCTCGCGGGCTACGCGCCCGTGTTGGGCGTGTATGGAATTTCGTGGCTGTTGGCGGTGTCGGCGGGCATCATTGTGTGGATGGTCGGGCGCAATGATGAGACGCCGACCGCGGCATCCTCTGATGATGCCCAACCGAGCCGCTCCCGCCAAAAAGGTGGCGCGGCGCTCGCCGCGATCTGGCTGACCGGCATCGCATTGCAATGGGCCCAGTGGACGGAGCCAAGTGGAAAACCAATCACTGTGTCGCTTGCTCAAGGCAACGTCGCGCAGCATCTGAAATGGCGCGAAGACCAGCGTGACGCGACGCTCAAGAACTACCTTGAGTTGGTGAGTGATGCAAAGGGCCGCTTGATTGTTTTGCCGGAGACCGCGTTACCGCTGTTCTCGCACGAAATTCCGCCACCCGTCATTGAGTCGTTCGAGGCGCGCGCACGTGCAAACGGCGGCGATCTCTTGCTCGGCGTGGCGTATCTTGGTGCGCTGCGCGCGGACGGCACCACACCGTACTTCAACGGCGCAATCTCTCTCGGCCAGTCACCAAATCAGCGCTACGCCAAGCAACACTTGGTGGCTTTCGGCGAATTCGTGCCACCGCTGTTCTCGTGGGTATACCAATGGCTGTCTATTCCGCTTTCCGGCTTCACGCCGGGGCGTACCGATCAAGCGAGCATGCAGCTCGCGGGGCATCGCGTTGCGGTCAACATCTGCTACGAAGATACGTTTGGCCGCGAAATTGCGCGGCCATTACCCACGGCTGAGTTATTGGTTAACGTTTCCAACATGGCTTGGTATGGGCGCTCGCTGGCAGCCGACCAACACGCGCAGTTCTCACAAATGCGTGCCTTGGAGACGGGACGCTGGATGCTGCGCTCTACCAACACGGGCGTGACGGCGGCCATCGACCACCGTGGTCGCATCGTTGCCGCCTTACCGCAGTGGACGCGCGGGATGCTTGAGACGACGGCGACACCGCGCCAAGGAACGACGCCTTACGTCTGGTGGCACGATTGGGCGATTGCCCTCCTCATGCTCGCCGCAGCGGGCTTGGCGCTGGCCCGCGGCCGGGTCTAGCGCAGGCGACGTCACCGACGCGATTTACCCCTGCGGGTCTCGCATCCAGAGTTCAAGGCGAGAACGCCAAGGGCAGGCCGTAAAATAGCGACTTCAGGCCAACTTGCGCCTTGTATCTCGTTAACTGTCCCTTTATGTCTTCACCCAAGCCAACCTTTCAAGAAGTGATTCTGCGTTTGCAGAACTATTGGAACGCGCAAGGCTGCGCGTTACTGCAACCGTATGACATGGAAGTTGGTGCGGGTACTTCGCATACCGCCACGTTCCTGCGTGCGCTCGGCCCCGAGCCTTGGCGTGCTGCGTACGTGCAGCCTTCGCGTCGCCCTAAAGACGGTCGCTACGGCGAAAACCCAAACCGCTTGCAGCACTACTACCAATACCAGGTCGTGCTGAAGCCTTCGCCGCCGAATATTCTTGAGCTATACCTCGGTTCGCTTGAAGCGCTGGGTCTTGACCTCAAGAAGAACGACGTGCGTTTTGTCGAAGACGATTGGGAAAACCCGACCCTCGGCGCGTGGGGCCTCGGTTGGGAAGTGTGGATGAACGGTATGGAGGTCACGCAGTTCACGTACTTCCAGCAAGTGGGCGGTTTGGTGTGCAAGCCGATTACCGGCGAAATCACTTACGGACTCGAGCGCTTGGCGATGTATCTGCAGAACGTTGAGAACGTCTATGACCTGACGTGGACCACGTGGCAAGAAAACGGTGTGACCAAGACGCTGAAATACGGCGATGTGTTTCACCAGAACGAAGTGGAGCAATCGACTTACAACTTTGAGTACTCCGATGCCACGGCTTTGCTGCAGCACTTTACGGATTACGAACGCGCTGCTAAAGAGTTGATGGAAAAGCAACTCGCACTGCCAGCCTACGAGCAAGTGCTCAAAGCCGCGCACACATTCAATCTACTTGATGCGCGGGGCACGATCTCAGTGACCGAGCGCGCCGCTTACATTGGTCGCATTCGCAACCTCGCGCGCAGCGTTGCGCAGAGTTATTACGAATCACGCGAGCGGCTTGGTTTCCCGATGCTTTCGGGCGGCGCAAACGCGCAAGTCGCGAAGGTGGCGGCATGAGCAACAACACGAGCGCAGCACAGAACCTGTTGGTCGAGCTGCTGACCGAAGAACTTCCACCCAAAGCATTGCGGAAACTGGGCGAGGCGTTTGCGTCAGGCATTCGTGGCGGGCTCATGCAGGCCGGGCTCTGCCCAGCCGACGCGCCCATGCAAGTGTTTGCAACGCCGCGTCGCTTAGGCGTGCTGCTGCGCGACGTTGCGGCGATCGCCAAGGATCGCGCAGAGTCAAAGAAGTTGATGCCAGCGAAGGTCGCCTTTGATGCAACGGGTGCCGCGACGGCAGCGCTGGAGAAGCGCTTGCAAAAAGAAGGCGCGACCTCCGATCAAGTGGTGCGTCGCGTCGAAGGCAACGACGAGGTGGTCTATCTCGATTTCGTCGTTAAGGGCGAATCGCTGCGTGCCGCGTTGCAACGTGTGTTGGTGGATAGCCTTGCGAAGTTACCGATTCCGAAGGTCATGACGTATCAACTTGCAGATGGCGTCACGGATGTGCAGTTCGTGCGCCCGGCGCACGGCCTTGTTGCCATGCATGGTGCAGACGTCGTGCCGGTTTCGGTGCTGGGTCTGCAAGCAGGCAATGTGACGCAGGGGCATCGCTTCCAAGGTGAAACCAAGCTAACGCTAACGCACGCGGATGAATATCAAGCGGTGTTGCTGCAACGCGGCGGCGTGGTTGCATCTTTTGACGAGCGGCGCACGGAAATCGAGCGGCTGTTGCGGCTGCGTGCTGAAGCCTGTGGTGACACGCTCGGTGCGCGCGAAAACTACGAGGCACTGCTCGACGAAGTCACGGCACTCGTTGAGATGCCGACGGTTTACGTCGGGCAATTTGAGCAAGAGTTTCTAGAGGTGCCGGCTGAGTGCTTGATCCTCACGATGAAGCTCAACCAAAAGTATTTCCCACTATTCTTGGCGAGTGATGACTCCAACGCTGGGTTGTCGTCGCGTTTTCTGATCGTTTCCAATATGCGTTTGGACGATCCGCGAAACGTGATCGAGGGTAACCAGCGTGTGGTGCGCCCGCGTTTGTCGGATGCGCGGTTCTTTTTTGAGACCGACAAGAAGACCAAGTTGGTCGATCGGCTACCAAAACTCGCGAGTGTGGTTTACCACAACAAGCTTGGCTCGCAAGGCGAGCGCATGGCGCGCGTTGCCAAACTTGCCGCAGATGTGGCCAAGCAGATTGGCGCGAATGTCGAGCAGGCGGTGCGCGCTGCACAGCTCGCAAAGGCTGACTTGGTCACCGACATGGTCGGCGAGTTTCCGGAACTGCAAGGAACCATGGGCCGCTACTACGCGCTTCATGATGGTGAACCTGCGGTTGTGGCCGATGCCATCGCGGAGCACTACCAACCGCGCTTTGCTGGCGATGCGTTGCCGCAGACCGATGTGGCCATCGCGCTCGCGCTCGCCGACAAAATGGAAACCTTGGCCGGCTTGTTCAGCATCGGGCAAGAGCCTACCGGCGATAAAGATCCCTTCGCGCTACGCCGACATGCGCTTGGCGTGTTGCGCATGCTCATTGAGCGCAATCTACCCTTGAGCGTACGCGAGTTGGTCGACGCGGCATACGCGTTGTTCCCGGCTGCGCAGGAAGGGGCGGCGGATCGTTTGACCGAATACATCTTTGACCGACTCGTAGGCTATCTCCGCGACCTAGGCTACTCCACGCTCGAAGTCGACGCGGTTGTCAGCGTGCGTCCATCGCGCTGGGGCGAGCTGCCCGTGCGTCTTGCTGCCGTGCGAGCGTTTACGCAGTTGCCTGAGGCGACTAGCCTCGCTGCGGCGAATAAGCGTATTGGCAACATCCTCAAAAAAGCTGAAGGCGAGTTCGCAGTGCCAGACTCGAACAAGTTTGTAGAAGCTGCCGAACGCGATTTGTACCAAGCGCTGATGCAAACTGCGCCTGTGTTTGAGCGCCACTTTGCCGCTAATGATTTCAGTGCGGCCCTGCAGTCGCTAGCACCACTGAAGGGGCCAGTGGATACATTCTTTGATCAAGTGATGGTCAATGCCGAAGACCCTGCTGTGCGCGCGAATCGCCTAGGCCTGCTGGCCTCGTTGCATCGCGAGATGAATCGCGTGGCGGATCTTTCCAAGTTGGCCGCCTGACGCGATGACCGAATGCCATGACACACCCACCAAAACTTATCATTCTTGATCGCGATGGTGTGATCAACAAAGACAGCGACCAGTTCATTAAGTCGCCTGACGAGTTCGTGCCGCTTCCTGGCGCGATTGATGCCATTGCCCGACTCAATCAAGTTGGCTACCGTGTTGTTGTGGCAACAAATCAATCGGGCATCGGGCGTGGATTGTTCGACATGGCCACGCTCGCGGCAATCAACGACAAGATGGTCGAGATGGTGTTTCGCCAAGGTGGGCGCATCGACGCCGTATTCTTCTGCCCACACACTGCCGACGACAAATGCCGCTGCCGTAAACCGGCTACCGGTATGTTCGAGGATATTGCCGCGCGGTTTCGCGTCGATCTCAAGGGTGTGCCGACCATCGGTGATGCACTGCGCGATCTGCAGGCAGGCGCTGCGGTGGGCTGCGAGCCGGTGCTTGTATTGACCGGTAAGGGCCGGAAGACCGAGAAAGCCGGTGGCTTGCCCGCTGGCACACGTGTGTTCGCTGACCTACCCGATGCGGTGCACGCGCTGACGACCGAAAGCGCAGGCCGCACATCGACATGATCGCGCTGCGCTCGACGGTGTTCACAATCGTTGGTACGTTGTGGACGATCTTCTTCGGATTGTTCACTGTACCGCTTTCGATTTTGTGGCACGACGTTGGCTACGAGTGCGCGAAAGCTTGGGGCAAAGGCATTCTGTGGTTTGCCAAGCACATCTGTGGAATCGACTACGTTGTCCGCGGCATCGAAAATTTGCCGACACAACCGGTGGTGTTGATGGCCAAACATCAGTCGGCTTGGGAAACAGTGGGCATCCTGAGCCACATCCCGCGTGCAGTGTGGATCATCAAGCGAGAGCTGTTGTGGGTACCAATCATCGGCTGGGTGCTTGGCGGGCTGAAGTCAATTGCTATCGACCGCAAGAGCGGCGTGTCCGCGCGCGAACAGATTTTGGAACAAGGCCGCGACCGACTCGCGCGCGGCTATTGGGTCGTGATCTTCCCCGAGGGCACGCGCGTTGCACCGGGTGAGCGCGGGCGCTATGGTTTGGGCGGCCCACGTCTCGCGGCCGGCACGGGCACCCTCGTGTTGCCGGTCGCAC
>JAJTHU010000034.1 GCA_021300055.1 Nitrosomonadaceae bacterium
CTGAACGGTGCGCTGCGCATGCACGACATCATCCCGCCCAACCTTGAAGACTTAATGCCGTGGTTGAACGCGCATCCGCTGTTGTCGTTCCTGTTCTATCTGGTGTTGCTCGACTTTGTTGCTTACTGGTTGCACCGTTGGCAGCATCGCTTCAACTGGTGGTGGAGCCTGCACGCGCTGCATCACTCACAGCGCGAGATGAGTTTCTGGACCGATGACCGCAATCATTTGCTCGACGACTTGATCGTCGATGGCGTCTACGCGTTGATTGCAATCTTGATCGGCGTGCCACCCGCGCAGTTCTTGGCGATCATCGTTGCGTCACGGATGGTCGAATCTTTATCGCACGCGAACGTGCGGCTCAGCTTTGGTCGCATCGGGGAGTACCTGCTGGTCAGCCCGCGGTTTCATCGCGTCCATCACGCCATCGGCTTGGGGCACGAGGGCGCAGCGCGTGGTCACAACTTCGCGGTGCTGTTTCCAATTTGGGATGTGCTGTTTGGCACGGCCAACATGGAGCCTGTCTTCCCCGCTACCGGTATCCGCGATCAACTGCAGGGCCGCGACTACGGCGACACGTTTTGGCGTCAGCAGTGGTTAGGCTTGAAGCGATTGTTTGGCGGCACTTAGCCGAGGGGGCGCCCGATTTGCGCTCAATGCGCGCTGTTCACGCGTTGTTGGTCAAGGCCGCAGCGCAGTGAGAGTGGGATAATGCCCGCCTTACTTGTTTCCCCATCCGGTACCCGTCGTGCCAGATCCCATCTATTCTCATGAATCAACTATCTGACGCGGCCCAAGATGGTTTGCCGCGCGCGACGATCGAGTCGCTCGATCACGAAGGCCGCGGAGTCTCACACGTCGATGGCAAGGTTGTCTTTATCGAAGGTGCCTTGCCTGGCGAGGTAGTGCGCTTCGTTCCCACCAAAAAGAAAAAGCAGTTCGAAACGGCGCGGCTTGCACAAATCGAACATGAATCTGCGGAGCGCGTTGATCCGCTTTGTCGATATTTCGAGATTTGCGGCGGTTGCGCGATGCAGCACGCGGATTTGCGTTTGCAAGTGGCGGCCAAGCAGCGCGTGCTTGAGGACAATCTCGCACGTATCGGCAAGGTGCAACCCGAGCGTATCCTCCCTGCCATTTATGCAGCGCCGTGGCGATATCGTCATCGTGCGCGTTTGTCTGTGCACTATGTGGCGAAGAAGGGCGGCGTGCTCGTCGGCTTTAGAGAGCGCCGCTCGAGCTTCGTTGCCGACATGACATCTTGTGAAGTGCTTGCCGGCGGCATCGGTCAACTCATCGCGCCATTGCGCGAATTGATGACAAGCCTCGACGGGCGCGATCGTATGCCGCAGGTTGAAGTTGCGGTTGGCGAAAACGTCACAGCGTTGGTGCTGCGACACCTCGAACCAGTGAGCGAGGCGGACCAGCAACGCCTGAAGGCGTTTGCAGACACGCATCGTGAGTCGCACCGCCTGCAATGGTGGTTGCAGCCGAAAGGCCCGGAAACAGCGCACGCGTGGTATCCGCTGGATATGCCAACGCTGACTTACCTGCTTCCCGAGTTTGGGTTAGTGATGGCGTTTCGCCCGACCGAGTTCACGCAGGTCAATCACGCGGTTAATCGCCTCATGGTCGAGCGCGCAGTGAATCTGCTCGACCCGCAGCCGGGCGAAGAGATCGTCGATTTGTTCTGCGGGCTTGGCAACTTCACCTTGCCGATTGCGCGACGTGGCGCGCGTGTCACGGGCGTTGAGGGCAGTGAAGCCTTGACCGTGCGCGGGCAAGAAAACGCCGCGCGCAATGGCATGAGCAACGATGTAAGCTTTTTTGCCGCAGACCTTTACACCGATCAAGAAACGGCGATGGCGCGCATTCCGCGTGCGAGCAAGATGTTGATCGATCCACCGCGCGATGGTGCGGTTGAAGTATGCAAGTTGCTCACCCGCGAGTTGCGGCCGGAGTTGAAACGCGTGGTGTATGTATCGTGCAGCCCTTCAACACTCGCCCGCGACGCCGAGGTGTTGGTGAACGTCAACGGATTTCGTTTGGTCGCGGCGGGAGTGGTCAACATGTTCCCGCACACCGCGCATGTCGAATCGATTGCGCTCTTTGAGCGCGATTAAGCATGGCTGCTAGAACAACAGCCGTGACGTGCGGTTGACCGCGATTTCGCGCTCTCCTTCGAATGCGAAAACCTGTGTGCTGCCGTCGGTGACGCGACGGCAAATGCCGTAACGAAACGGATGTTCTTCGCGCCCTGGTGCAACAAAGCGCAGATCTTGGAAAGTTGCACAGAGACGATCCGTTTCGACGCGTGTGCTCAATAACGCCGGGAGCGCGGCAAAGTCACGAAAGAACGCAAACGACTTTGAATTCCAAAGTGCGGCGACTTCTTTATCGCTGATGAGATTGCTGGCGGCGTCACCGCCGAAGCGCGAGTAGTCTGTCCACTGCGCTTTCGCCACTGGCACGAAGCTCGCATCGATGCGCGCAAAAAAGCCCGCATCAGGCGCGAGCGATGGCATGTCATTGCGTAGCAGATCGACATGGGCGAGGCGGTAACCTGCGTCACTCTCCAGCACCAGCGTCCAGTGAAATGGTGAGAGCGGCCGCGGTTGCACACTAACCCGGTCGGGTGCAAACCCCTGTTCGCTGGCAAAGCGCGTTGCTTCGCCGAGCGCCATTTGTTTCGCAATCGCTTGCAGGCCCAAGTAGCCGACCACGAGTACGCAGGTGACGATAGCGACGCGCTGAATGGCGATCCAGCGCTTCAGCAGCACCGACGCGATGAGCCCGAGCAGCAGTGTGCCGGTTAGCGTCAAGTCGATGATGAACGTTGTGCCCCAATCGAATCGATGCCACGAGAACGGAGCCAACAGCATCACGCCAAAGGCATTGATGAGGTCGAACACGATATGCAATGCAAGGCCCACGCCGGCCAAGGCGGTTAGCTGCCAGCGTCGCTGAGGCACGCGGTATAGCTTAGCGAATAGCCAACCGAGCAGTAGTGCCCATAACGGCAGCATGACGAACGAGTGGGTGATGCCGCGTCGGTCGGTGAGGGTGGCGATGTCGCTCACAAAACCGAGAACCGCGTCGATGTCCGGAATCACTGCGCCGAGGGTCACAACCAAGATCACCTGCCATGGCCTCAACGCGCCAGTGGATGGTGTTTGCTGACGTAGGCTGCGCGCGAGAACCGCGCCGCTTAATGCGTGCGTGATGGGATCCATGGGGCTAACAAAAGAAAACGGCCACCCTAGGGTGGCCGTCCTGCAGGAGGTGCTTACGCTTAGTCTTGGCTGGTAATGCCGAGCAGCGCGAGCAGGTTCGCGAAGATGTTGTAGATGCTCAGGTACACCGCGAGCGTTGCCGAGATGTAATTCGTTTCGCCGCCGGTGATGATGCGGTTCAGGTCATACATCAAGAACGCTGAGAACAGACCGATGGCGACCACCATGATCGTCAGGGTCAGCGCAGGCATCTGGAAGAAGATATTTGCGAACGCTGCAACCAAGAGCACGATCATGCCAACGAACAAAAACTTGCCCATGTTGGTGAGATCGCGTTTGATCGTCGCTGCCAATGCAGACATGGCAAAGAAGATGATTGCGGTGCCGCCGGCTGCCATGGCAATGAGTTGGCCGCCGTTGGAAAGACCAAGCACGCGACCGATCATGCGCGAGAGCATCAGGCCCATGAA
>JAJTHU010000266.1 GCA_021300055.1 Nitrosomonadaceae bacterium
GATTCGTCGACGAGATAGAAGCGGCTGCCGCGTCGCTCGACCCGCGCGTGACGTCGCGACGCCATCTTCTCGCGCACCACCATTTCGCAGCCGATATCACGGCCCAGCCAGATCGGGCGCGTGGCATCCAACAGTTCGAGGTTGCGACCTGGCGCGCGCAACGCAAGCTTGGGTTCAGCCTCGGTGGGGGACATGCGCGGTCGTGTGGCCACCATCGTGCTCTCAACATCGTCGTACCAGGGAATTTCATAAACGCGTATTGGCTCGTGCTTGCCGCGCAGATCCAGCGCGTCGAGGTCGCGTGCGCCCGCGCGAAGGGCGCTGCTGAGGTGGTGGATGGTGCTGGCCGTCGTCAAGATCTGACCGCGACGTGCGAGTGATGTCAGACGTGCGCTCGTGTTGACAGTGTCGCCAAGGTAATCCATGTTGCCTTCGAGCACGCTGCCGAAGTGAAAGCCAATGCGGAGGGCGAGCGAATCGAGTTGCGATACACCCGATGGCGTCTTCGTGATTGCCAGTTGCATGGCTCTGGCCGCTTCACAGGCGCTGGTCGCGTCTGAGAAACACGCCATGATTTCGTCGCCGATGGTCTTCACCACGAAGCCGCGCCACTCTGAGACTAGATGCGACATTGTCTCAATACACGCATCAATCATCCCCGCGGCGCGTTTGTCGCCGAACTGCTCATACATGCGCATGCTGTCTGCCACGTCGGCGAACAGGATTGCGCGGTCTCGGGGAACCAATGCCAATCAATACACCGTTAAATGCGCGAAGCGTGGCGCGCATTGTAGAGCAACTCGCAAGATATTTGCGACGTTGCCAACGTGTTTAACGTGCGTCTAAAAGAACGCTTAAGAGACGTTTAAAGGACGTAGCGCGCGAGGTCTTCGCTGGCCGCAAGGTCACCGAGGCGTTGGTCAACGTACTCTGGCGTCACCGTGAAGCTCGGCCCTTTGGCGTCGCTATCGAAGCTGATCTCTTCGAGCAGCTTTTCCATGACAGTGTAGAGACGGCGCGCACCGATGTTCTCGGTTTTCTCGTTGACGGCAAAGGCGATCTCTGCGATGCGACGTACCGTTTCGCGCGGAAAGCTCAGTTGCAGTGATTCAGTTTCAAGTAACGCTTGATATTGCTTCGTCAGGCACGCGTCGGTGTTCGTCAAGATGGCTTCAAAGTCTTCAACCGACAGTGATTGGAGCTCGACGCGAATCGGCAACCGACCTTGTAACTCCGGGATCAAATCCGACGGACGCGCGAGATGAAACGCGCCCGAAGCGATAAACAGGATGTGGTCGGTCTTGACCATGCCGTACTTGGTCGAGATGGTTGTGCCTTCAACAAGCGGTAGCAAGTCACGCTGCACACCTTGCCGCGAAACATCCGCGCCTTGCACGTCTGAACGCGAGGCGATTTTGTCGATCTCATCCAGAAATACGATGCCGTTTTGCTCGACGTTCCTGAGCGCTTCTAGCTTGGTCTCTTCGTCGTTGACGAGCTTCAGCGACTCTTCGTCGGTGAGTAGCTTCATCGCTTCTTTTACTGTGAGCTTGCGTGGCTTTTTGCGCCCGGTCCCCATGTTCTGGAACATGCCTTGAATCTGCTGGGTGAGCTCTTCCATTCCCGGCGGACCAAAAATCTCCATCGACGCCGGTAGGGCGTTGAGCTCGATCTCGATTTCACGGTCGTCGAGCTTGCCCTCGCGGAGCATCTTGCGGAATTTCTGGCGCGTGGTGTTATCGGCTGCTGCCGCCTCGGCGTTCTCGGGCTTGCCGTAGAAATCAAAGCTGCGTGCTTGTGGGAGCAGCACGTCAAGGATGCGTTCTTCAGCGTG
This sequence comes from Nitrosomonadaceae bacterium, assembly GCA_021300055.1. GTDB lineage: Bacteria > Pseudomonadota > Gammaproteobacteria > Burkholderiales > Usitatibacteraceae > UKL13-2. The sequence continues at coordinate 1,835 of JAJTHU010000266.1, forward strand.
ATCGGCTGCCACGTGGCGCATCTTGTTGGATGCGGTCTCGCGTGCGGACTTGATAGCGGTCTCGACGAGGTCGCGGACGATGGTGTCGACGTCACGACCGACGTATCCGACCTCGGTGAACTTGGTCGCCTCGACCTTAATGAACGGCGCGTTCGCAAGCTTTGCGAGCCGACGCGCGATCTCCGTTTTGCCAACGCCGGTTGGCCCAATCATCAAGATGTTCTTGGGCGTGATTTCAGTGCGTAACGGCTCGGCAACTTGGCTACGGCGCCAGCGATTGCGCAGCGCAATCGCGACTGCGCGCTTGGCCGCGGCCTGACCAACGATGTGCTTGTCGAGCTCGGAGACGATTTCTTTTGGGGTGAACATTGGTGGCGCTTGCTAGAGCGTCTCGATAGTGTGGTTTTGGTTCGTGTAAATGCAAAGGTCACCTGCGATGACGAGTGACTTCTTGACGATTTCTGCGGGTGTCAGCTCGCTGTTGTGCAGAAGCGCCAGCGCTGCGGCGTGCGCGTAGGCGCCGCCGGAACCGATAGCGAGAAGACCGTGCTCAGGTTCCAACACGTCGCCATTGCCAGTGATGATGAGCGACGCAGAACGATCCGCAACGGTCAGCATGGCCTCAAGCCGACGCAGTACGCGGTCTGTGCGCCAATCCTTGGTCAGTTCAATCGCGGCGCGGGTGAGGTGGCCTTGGTGCTTGTCGAGCTTGGCCTCAAAGCGCTCGAACAACGTGAATGCATCGGCGGTCGCGCCGGCAAATCCAGCCAACACTTGGTCTTTGTAAAGGCGCCGCACTTTGCGTGCGCTTGCCTTGACGACGATATTGCCAAGCGTCACCTGGCCGTCACCGCCCATCGCCACCTGATCTCCACGCCGTACCGAAACAATCGTCGTGCCATAGTGCTTGTCTGGATCGTGGTTCATCGTCTGTTGAGCAGGTTGTTGTAGGGGTGAACCATCAAGATTCGCGCGCTCTATGCTGAGTGCCAATACATCAGGCCGTGGTGTGCAGATTCAAGAGGCGCTCCGCAAGCCACCTTCCAGCAGGGGGCCTAGTTAAGCCGTCTTCTTGCGCATGATGATGGCGTGTTTCGGCATGCCGAATACTTCGAGCAACGCGGCGACTAATTCATTCACGTTGGACAGCACTACGCGCTTTTGCGAAAGGTGGAGTGCGCGGATTGCTTCGAAGAATTGGCTCACTGCGCAGAAGTCGATTCGTAGCAGCGTTGACATGTCGACTAACACCTCTTGGCGCGCGCCTGCATAGATAGCAAGCTGCTGCAGGCTTTCCTTGCTCGCCGCGCTGATAACACCCTTGAGCTGAAACCCGGAAGGAGGTGCTTGGTCGATGGCGGCAGCGCCAGCGTTCGCATCCGCGGCACCAGTCGGGCGGATGACCATTTCCCACGCAGGTGGCGACATCTCAAATGCGACTGCGTACTCGAGGCCGAGGTCTTCGTACTCTTGCAGGCGACCATCGAGGATGAATAATTCGAACAACAGTGACCAGTATCCTTGGCTTTCGCTAAGTGGTCGTCCGGTTTTGTCGTTGATGCCTTGCTTCAGTAGCGAGGCGAGTTGATCGAGGCTGTTAAACCATAGCGGCAACTTGGCGCGACGCGTGCGCTGCAGCACGATGGCGAACAACTCAGCTTCTTCTGGCAGCATTGACTTGACCTTGCCAAAATCGATGCGTGCGCTGCCGAGTTCTTTGACAAATACTTCAAACCGATCAATCTCCGCCAAGATCGCGCCGTCAGGCGAGGGATTGATCGCAAAAAAATCTTTACGCTCGCGCTTCTCTTTGCGACGAGGGTCGTTCGCGTCGGAGGATTCGCCCCAATGCGGCGGGGAGCGCTCGAACTTGACCGTAAACAGCATCGATAGTGCCTCGAACTCTGTCCGGTTGTTCATGAGCTGGTAGAGGTCGAACATCATCAGCCACGCGCGAATGCTGTTCTTGCCTTCGGCTGTCTTGAGGTGTTCGCGCAGTACCGACTCAGCGGCATCGTAGTAATCGGCAGCGTAAAGGGTGGCGGCTTCGTAAATCGCAGGAAGCGCGGTCGAATCCGGTGACAGCTTATCAACGCTAAACGCGCCCGTCGAAGACATGCCTGCCTTCGGTGGGACGGTGGTAGTTCTCGCGCCGGGTGACGTTGCCATCGGTGATGAATTAGAGCTTAACCGCTTCGGCGTTGGTCAGCCGATAGAAGAGCTGTGCATCGTTGACGAGTTCAAAGCGACCGGTCACCAAAATCGGCTCCCACTGATTGAACTCGACAGGTGTTTTGGCAATGACCTCGACTAGCGAATCAGGCCCCTGGTAAACGCAGTACGGGCAGTGCGACGGAAGCGGCGATAGCAGGAAATGCTTCTGCCGTGCTGACGTCGACAGCGGCATCACAAAGCCGTAGAGCTTCACTTCCTGCTTGTCCAGCTCTTGGATGCGCGGACCATACTCGGGGCGCATCTGTGGGCCTTTCTTGGCGTCTTTGCTGCCTTTGACCTCCACCAGTTTCACTTGACGCAACAGTTGCCATGGGATCGTGCCCGGCGGCAAGGGGTCCTTACCGATGAATCCGAACAACTGCTCGTCGGGAATCTTGCCCGGTGCATTGCCGCCTATTGCCTGTGCGGCTACGTTGCTGGCGATGCTGCCCGTGACGAACGCGGCGACACACACCGCAAACAAGGATTTGGAAAAGTACTGGCGAGGACTAAACATGGTGCGGTTCCGGTGACGACAAGAAGGTCTAAATTGCGAAAATAAAAACGGTGAGTAGCGGCAGCAGCGTGCTTTACAGATCCCGGCGGATGCTTCAGCCCCGACCAGCGTGAGCCTTAGCGTCGCGCCAACAACTCTGGTGTTGCCTCGCGATAAGCTCGCCATGCGGGAACGAGAGATGCGAGAAAGGCTAGACCAAGCGCGCTTGCGACAATCAGCCACTCTTCCGAAACCCAAATTCTGCCGCCGATGGCAACCCGCTGCGAGGCGGCGTACGCCTGACCGACCCACTCCGCGCCGAGATGCCCTAACGCGAGACCCAGTATAACGCCCAGCACGCCGAGCATTAGCCCCTGCAGGAGGGTGGTTAACACCACGACTGCCGGCGGTGCGCCGAGCACGCGCAGCAGCGCCAGATCGGCGCGGCGTTCATCGAGTGCGCTCATCAAGCCGATGAAGATGCCTAGTGCAGCGCAAAGCATCATGATGACGGCAAAGCCTTTGAGTGCATCGACGCCAACGCCCACCAGTTGGAACAGCCGCGCGGTCTCAAGCGCGGGGGATGCTGCCTGCATCGTAGAAGAGCTATTGACCAAGCGCGGAAACGAAACCGCTGCGAGCGGCGTAGCGTATTGGATCAGGTAGGCCGTGACTTCCTTTGCACTGTCGTGATCATGACTGTCGTGATCGTGGCCAGCGTGGTCATGATCGTGGCCTTCGTGGTGATCGTGCCCAGCATGATTCTTGGCGCTGCCTTTTTTGGGTTCGGCGTTCGCCGAAGCTGCGGGTGGACCGTGGTCGTGCACCTTCCACACGCTAGCAACACTCGTCAGCACTAATCGATCGATTACTGCGCCCGTGGGGGCGAGCACACCGACGACGACGTACTTGTGGTCTTCGTGTGCATGTCCGCCTGCTTCGCTCAGCCCGTGCGTACCGGCAAAACTGTCGCCGAGTTTGAGGCCGGCGAGTCGTGCGGCGTCTGCGCCAAGCACGGCTTCCAGCGGTTTGTCCCAGATGCGGCCAGCCGAGAGTTTCGCGCCGTACAGATCCATGTAATCAGGATTGGTGCCGACAATTCGGAAGCTGCGAATGCTGTCTCCCAGCGCAAGGGGAACCGCGCGCTTGACGGCGGGCTCTGCAATGATCTGTTGAGCGTCGCCAAGACGAACATTGCCCGTCGGCACATCGACGTGGAACACCGATGAAAGAATCAACTGCATCGGACTGCCCTTGGCGCCGATCACGAGGTCGATCCCAGCAGAGTCCCGTTCCATGCGCTCCTCAGCTTGCGCGAGTAGCAACACCAACGCGATGATGGTGCCGACGCCGAGCGACAGCAGCAAAATATTGAGTGCAGTGGCGAGCCGATTGTCGCGTAGGTAAGCAACGGCAAGCGAGATTGAGGTCGAGAAATGCTTCATGACACTGCTCGCGAAGCGTCCGCTGTGGCGGCGGGTTTACTCCACACAACGCGATGCGCAAAGTGACGCTGGATACGCGCATCGTGTGTGGCGACAACGAGGGTGGCTCCGTGGGCTGTTGCCTGTTGAAGCAGCAGCGCGATAGCCGCTTCTGCGTTGTCGTCGTCTAACGCTGAGGTCGGCTCATCAGCAAGCACCAACTGCGGACGATTGACCAGCGCGCGGGCAATGGCCACACGTTGCGCCTCACCTTGCGACAGTTGGCGCGGACGCCGCGCTAGTTTGTCGGCGATGTTGAGGCCCTCGGTGAGCTTTTTGAGATAAGCGGGGTCTGCGTCGGCCCCGGCAAGCCGTGCCGCGAGGCGCAGATTGTCTTCTACGGACAATGCTGCGATGAGGTGCAGGCGTTGCATCACTAAGCCAATCGTTTTGCCGCGATAGCCGTCGCGCGCGCTCGCGCTCAAGTTCGCGAGTGCCGTCCCCGCAACCACGACCTCGCCGGTGTCGATGGTCTGCAGGCCCGCGATCACGTTAATGAAGGTCGTCTTGCCGCAGCCCGAAGGCCCGAGCAAGAGCGTGTGCTCTCCCGCGCCGATGCGGACGTCAGGCAGTGCGATCGCGCCACCTTGGACGTAATGGCAGCGCACGCCGAGCGTGTGGACTAGCTGCGGGGCGTCGGTTTGGCGTTCAGCGGTCGCGTGTGGCGAGCCCGCGGGTGAAGAAATCACAGTCATCGAGTTTCAATAGCGGTTTTGGCGCCATCTGCGACGCAGTAGGCGAGCCCTTCGACAAAGATTTTCTTGGGTAAGTTGCGTCCGATGAACACCATTTTTGACTCGCGTACCTCGTCAGCCGCCCAAGGCTTGCCGGGGGTGCCACCCATCAGCATGTGGACGCCTTGAAAGATCATGCGACGCGGCTCACCTTCGATGTTCAGCACGCCTTTGTAGCGCAGCATGTCCACGCCGTAGGTCTGGATCAGCAGCGACAAGAAGGCTTCAATCTTTTGCATGTCGAGGGGGCGTGCGTCCTTCCAGACAAACGACTGCACGTCATCGGCGTGTGAATGCGTGTCTGCTGTGAGGAAGTCTGGCTCGACTTCAAGAATGGCGTTGAGGTTAAAGCCACGGATGTCGAGGATTTCCTTGAGATCGGTCGTGCCGAAGTTGACCTTGTGTACCGTCGCGCGCGGGTTCATCTTGCGTAGCCGTTGGATGAGCTGCTGCGTTTCTTCCTCGCTGACCAAATCGGTCTTGGAAAGCAGCAGGCGGTCAGCGAAGCCAACCTGCGCGCGGGCTTCGCCAGTTGCGCTCAAGGTATCGTTGCCGTGTTTGGCGTCAACGACGGTGATAACCGCGTCGAGGACGTATTGGTCGTTGATGTCCTCGTCCATGAAGAACGTCTGCGCCACCGGTCCGGGTTCGGCCATACCGGTGGTCTCGATGATGACGCGGTCGAACTTAAGCTGCCCCTTTTTTCGCTTGACCGAGAGCTCACCCAAGATGCGCACGAGGTCGCCACGCACGGTGCAACAAATGCAGCCGTTATTCATCTCGAGGATTTGCTCCTCACGATCCTGCACCAAGATTTCGTTGTCGATGCCCTCGGCACCAAACTCGTTTTCGATCACGGCAATTTTTTCGCCGTGGCGCTCAGTGAGGATGCGATTGAGCAGCGTGGTTTTCCCCGCGCCGAGAAAGCCGGTGAGGATGGTTGCAGGGATGAGGTCTGGAGTTGCCATGGTGTTCTCTTTGTCGTGAAGCGGAATGTAAGTCTTGGTCTAGTGTCATGCATCAGGGCATGACAATTTCAAATTGGGGTGGCCGTGCTCGTTGCAACCGGGGTTTGAGTTTCTGAATGATTGGAAAGCTTGATGGGGTTGGGCTCTTGGTCATCCATTAACCCAGCCATCACTTTGCTGACGATCTCTGGGGAGAGGTCGCGAACGATAAACACGATGCGCGTCGAGTGGTCGTCGTCGGGCCAAGCGGGCAGCGGCACCGGCGGATACAGGCTGTGTTGTACCGCGTGGATTGCCATGGGCTGTTCGCGTCCGGCGACGTTAACAATACCTTTGATGCGCAATAGCCGATCTGCGGCGATGCCCTGCAGAGTTTCAATCGCTGATTCAAGTGCGTCCCAGTCAACTGGGTGCCCAATGCGCATTACCCACGAGTTGATGCGCGCATCGTGTGCGTTGTGCACATCCAGCGATTCGGTGCGCGGTGTCGCACTACTCGCAGCCAGAAGCGATGTTGGCGCCTTGTTCGACGAAGAGATCACTTTGTACGCCGCTTCATTGAGCCAGCGGTGCACGTCGGCACTCTTGCCGTCGGGTCGATAAAGCCCCGTGTCGAGCAGTGACGCAAAGTCCGTCACGCCGTGGACGGCGCGCGTTTGCACCGCGCCAGGGTTGAGCGCACTCAATCGCGCCGCAAGTGCGGCAACGCTAGCGCCATCAACATCTTTATCGACGAGGTCGGTTTTGGTCAGCACGATGCGATCGGCTACCGCTGCTTGCTTGACAGCTTCGGGGTGCTGGTCGAGTTGCGCCGCGCCGTGCTGTGCATCGACGGTGGTGATGACGCCGCTGAGCACGTAGCGCGCCGCGACGAGTGGCATTTCAAGTAGGGTGTGCATCACCGGCGCGGGATCGGCGAGGCCGGTGGTTTCGATAATGACGCGGCGAAAAGCTGGAATTTCTCCATTCGCGCGCTTGAAGTAAAGATCGCGCAGTACACGCACAAGGTCACCGGCTACCGAGCAGCAGATGCAGCCATTGGACAGCACTTCGATACGCTCGGACCCGGCGCGTACCAGTTGATGATCAATAGGCACGCTGCCGTACTCGTTGATGAGCACGGCCGAGTCAGCGAGGCCGGGTGCGGCGAGTAGCCGATTCAGCAGCGTCGTCTTGCCGCTACCCAGGAAACCGGTGAGCAAAATAACTGGCGTGAGCGGAGATGCACTCATGGGCGATGATAGGCGAGGGGGCCGCGCGGCGTGACGCGCAACTTCAGGCGCAATGCGAACAGCGGCCGCGGAACTTCAGATCAACCTCTGCGGGTTTGAAGCCACTCGGAAGCTTGAAGTCGAACTTGGTCGGCACGTCGTCTAAGCAGAACGTCTGTCCACAGTCGGTGCACGTGAAGTGCGCGTGCTGATGGTGTGTGGCAACCGGTGCGCGCGGGGCGCCGACCATGAAGCGCCATACGCGATCGTCGCCCGCGATTCGGTGCGCGATGCCTTTCTCGACCAACCATTCGAGTACGCGATAAACCGTTACGCGATCGATGGGGTGATGTGTCGCCAGCGCCTGCGCGACGTCGAAATGCGACGCAGCATGATCCATCGACATCAGGCAAGCCAGAATCGCGACGCGCGGCTGGGTGACGCGGTCCGCTTTGCCGCGCAACGCTGCTTCGGCTGCGGGGATGTGCGCGAGATAAGCCGCACGGGATGTCTTGCGCGATGGCGTGGTGGACTTCATGGTCAATAGAGGCTGCTGCGGTTGAGTTAAGTGGCGTAAACAGCGGCGTGATGAGTTGCGTAAGGGCGCATTTTCGCGTGCCGGGGTGCTTATTGCAACTCAGTTTGTATTTGCAACTCGCGTTAAGTTCCCGCGAGTTTGCCCGCGTACGTTGGATACGCCGGATCCCAAAACGAAACCCTAATAAAGACCGGCAGTTTCAAGCAAAAATGCCTGAAAGTGCCCGTTTTTTCTAGGGTTTATGAAATGCCGCCTAGCGATTCAGCGGCCGCTTTAAGGTCAGCGTGTAGCGCGGCTCACCCGCGAGGAGGGGGGCTGGCCTTTGCTTGAGC
>JAJTHU010000101.1 GCA_021300055.1 Nitrosomonadaceae bacterium
TCGGCGATACGCCAACGGTACGCTTAAACACCTTGGAGAAGCTGAAGGCATCCTGGTAGCCCACCTTCGCAGCTACCGACTCGAGCGTGTGCTGCGTTTCGGAGAGCAAGCGTATCGCGCGTTGCATGCGCACTGTGCGCAGATAGTTGGCGGGCGTTGTGCCCATCGCGGCGCGAAACTTTGCGGCTAAGCCCGCGCGCGAAACGCCGACGCCACGCGCAAGATCCTCGAGCGTCCACGCGCGTCCGCAATCTTCGTGCATCAGTTGCACAGCATCGCGCACGCTGGCGTCGCGAATGGCCACGATCCAATTCGCTTCATCAGGCTGCAGCAACTCCACAACGTGACGCAGCACGTACGCGAAGATCACGTCGAGCAATCCATGGACGATGACATCCGCACCCAGATCGCGACGCCGCAATTCTGTTTCGAGCAAGCTCAGTGCGCCGGCAATTGGCGACGCGGGCCCGAGCGCATCCGCACGCAACACAAACCATGAGGGCAGCAATTCGAATAGCGGATGCACCGGCGCGTGCCAGAGCTGATACGCGCCGCTCACGACTACGTTGTGCGCTTGCATATCGTCCGGCGCGGCGCGCGGCGGGTCCTCGATGTGCGCAGCGATGGGCTCCCGCGCAAGGCCTGCGATGTCTGCCTGCGTGCTGAGGAGATGCACACATCCACGCGCCATGATGGCGATATCGCCCTGGGTTAACGCGATCGGCTCACCCGCGGGCGGATGCACGTACGCCCTGCCCTGCGTCACCACGTGCATACCGATGCTCTTTTCGCACGGAAAAAGCAGCGCACGGTCGGTCGGGAGCGCGCGCATCTGCAGCACGCGGCGGCGCAATCCGGCTTGGGTGAGGATGTCGGTTAGCAGGTCCATTTTAGACGATTAAACATGATTTCTATCTAGATTACCATTCTCCGTACAGCTTTTCCCTACCAAAATCTGCTCCTCGATCACATTTAAGGAGCTGTAAATGTCGCAAACACTCGTTATTGGTGCCAACGGTACGGTCGGCAGCCCGCTCGTTGATCTGCTCAGGCAGCGCGGCGTCGCCGTTCGACGTGCCACCAGTCGCACACCACAAGCCGCGGATGAGGTGCACCTTGATCTGGTCAAGCAGCAAGGCTTGGATGCCGCCTTTCGCGGCGTGAAGCAAGCGTTCTTGCTTTCGCCACCGGGGCACACCAATCAGGACGCGCTGCTGATACCAGTGATCGACGCGGCGAAGCGACACGGCGTTGAAAAGATCGTGTTGATGACCGCAATGGGCGCCAACCTCGATCCGAGCTCGCCGCTGCGCAAAACCGAGCTGCATCTCGAAGGCGTCGGGCTTGCATACAACATCATTCGTCCGAACTGGTTCATGCAGAACTTCAACTCCTACTGGCTGCACGGTATCCACAACGAGCGCACGATCGCGTTACCCGTCGGTACGGCACGCGGCAGCTTCATCGACGCGCGCGATATCTCGGCCGTCGCTGCCGCTTTGTTGATGCGCCATGACCTCGATAACCGCGACTTTGACCTGACGGGCGCGACCGCGCTGAATCATGAAGAAGTTGCGCGCATCCTCTCGAGCGTCACGGGGCTCAACATCAAGTTTCAGGACATCACGCCCAAAGTAATGCGCCCGGGATTGCTTGCCGCAGGTCTGCCGCCCGACTACGCAGACTTCCTCTTGATCATCCTCAGCTTTTTCAAGATGGGCTACGCCGAGCGCACCACCGATGCAGTGCAAACCATCACCGGACAGGCGCCGCGATCGTTCGAAGAGTACGCGCGCTACTACCGCTCCGCATGGCTCGACTGATTGCGTCTAGCTCCAACCAAAAGGGCTAACGCAGGGGCACCATCTCTCCAATGGCGCCCCCGCGCCGACCCCCACACGCGTACCGTCGTCCGTGACACCTGCCGGCGGGAAAGGTATTGCACACGACGAGCCGCGCAAGCCCTCGCGATCAGCGCAGCGTCAGCGTATTCGCTTGCTGGCTGAGCTTCGGAACGTCTGCGTAGTACGTGTTTCCACCGATCCAATACAGCGCAAAACATGATTCGGGATCAGGCGACAACGTTGTGCAGAAAGTGCCGTTCGCCTGATTGACACGCCACGTACCTTTCACCACTTGCTTGGTGACGAAGCGGCTCCGCACTTCAAGCTCGCCGTTTGCGCTTAGCGCGTACACCAAGCCCTGTTCGTAACCATCGTAAAGGCGCTGCTCGGCTCTGCTCGCCTTCGCGCTCAACGCAACCAGTTCGGTCGCGTTGAGGCGAGTGGCTGCGCTCGGCACGACACCTGGTGCGCTCGTTGCACAACCCGCCAACAACGAGGCGGTCAACGCGAGCGCCGCAGCGCTGGCCTTTACGGGGTTATCGCTCACCATCAGTCACCTCCTTAACGGAAGTTATACGTCGCGCCAGCCGTGAACATGTCCGTGTTCACACTCTTGCCGTTGGCGAACTTCGGACGCACGCGGTCCCAATCAAGGTTCAGCTGCCATTCTTTGTTAATGGCGTAACGAGCACCAAGTCCAACGGTTGGCGCAAACGTCGATTTGTTTTCAGTCGGCAGGCTGCTTGTGCCGACACCACGCGTCTGCGAGCGTGTGTACGCCATACCAAGACGCGTATCCAGCGCAACGTCACCCGAGCTGATGCGATACACACCTGCGAGTGCAAGGCCACGGGTACGAAACTCAGCGGGCAGCGTCAAGGATCCACGTGTGTAGGCACCATTTGCCTTGGCCGTGCCAAACAGCGATGCTTCGACGCCGATCGCGTTGGGAACGATGAAGCTACCCGCAAAAATCTTGCCTGCGCCGCCTGTCGCCGCGCGATCACACTTGATGCCAGACGTGCACTGAAGGTCATAGCGCGCGCCGCCAAGCAATGAACCGCCGACGTAAAGGCTTGGCGAATCAGGGCTGGTTTGGGCATTTGCTTGACTCATGCCAACGACGGCGGTGATCGCAAACACCGCGGCTTTTGAAGCGATTACAAACTGTGCGTGTTTCACAATGTCTCCTGGATATGCAGTTGAGATTCACGTACCGTCTTCGGTACGCGTCGCGCCGTGCGGAGGTTGCTTCTCGTGAAAGCGGTGCGTCCTAGGCACTGCTGAACCCGCTAAACAACGCGATGTGGCAAGTTTTGTTGCGCTGGACGATAAGTTCAACCAAAACGTACCAATTGCCACTAAACTGCTAATCTAGTACAGCCAAAATAGACTAATTGTCATATGCCTATCGCCAAAGCCCCCGCCTCAGCCGCCACACTCGTGGACGTACTCAAAACCGAACTGCGCAGCGCAGGCATGCCCTATCGTGAACTCGCCAAGCGCCTCAAGATGAGTGAATCGAATGTGAAGCGGATGTTCAGCATCGGCGACATGACACTCTCACGCGTCGAAGAGATATGCCTCGCCATTGGCATCCACCCGCACGACGTCTACTTGCAGGTGACTCAACGTCGGCCAGCGGTCGATACGCTCACCCTCGCGCAAGAAAAGGCGTTGATCGCAGACCTGCGTCTACTGCTGGTGGCAATTTGTTGCATCGGCCAATGGTCTGCGCAGCAGATCGTCGATGCCTACCAAATCAGTGAGGCCGAGTGCATCAAGTTGATGGTCAAGCTCGATAAGCTCGGACTCATCGAGCTAAAGCCCGGTAATCGCTACCGCATGCGTGTATCGCAGACGTTCCACTGGCGCGCTGACGGTCCAGTGCGTACCTTCTTGCGCCAAGTGGTGTTTCCCGATTACTTCTCGGGCACCTTTGATGCCAACGGCGAGGTGATCTTCTGCGTGCCAGCGCAGATCACTTCAGCGAGTGCTACCGAAATGGTCGACAAAATACGCCGACTCTGCGGCGAGCTTGCCCGCTTACACAGCGACGATCAGCGTGTGCAGAAGAGCGAAACCGACGGCTACACGCTGGTCGTCGGTTTCCGTTCATGGGAGCTTGCCGCTTTCGAGAAAATGCGCCGCCGCCAACACGCGTAATTGGCACATCGCCAAGGCGTTGGCGAGGATGCGCGCTACCAGATCCTGCCTAAGAACAGATAGACAGAGGTTTCGCCATCCTTGGTTTTGCCGGTGCCGAGGTAGAGCGGCCCGAAGCGCGTATCGACCGATGTAAACACACTCCCGGCATAACGCATATTCGCGCGCTTCAAGCTCTCAGCACGCGCATAGGCTGCACCCGCCTCAGCCGAAAATCCAAGTCGCACGACACCGCCAAGGCCAACTGGTAAACGTCCCATCGAGCGGGCGACGATAAATCGGCCAAACGCAATGCTCTCACCGGAGATACTCTCCCGAGGGGAACCCGATAGCCTGAAGAACCCGCCTAGCGATAAGGGCGCCACACCGCGCCGCGCCGACGACCACTCGCCGTAGTAGTGACCTGCCCAGTTGCCGTAGCGAAACGCTGAGAGACCGACCACCTGTGAACTCGACAGCGTCACGTCAGCCTCTGGGCTCGACTTCTCCCACGTGCCGAACAGTCCATATCCCTTGGTGGGGAACGACAATGAGTCGAGTGTGTCGATTTCGAGTCGCGCGATCTTGGCGCGCTCGCGCACTTGGATCGGCTCCTCCAGCACTTTTGCCGGAAGCAGCAGACGAAACTCGCCACTCTGCCTGCGCATACCCACCGATACACTTCCCCAGTTCGAAAGCAACTTTCCGATTGAGAACTCTCCAGTCCGTGCGGAAAGACGATAGCGACCGACGCGCTTGCCCTGTTCAAAGATGTCGCTGCTCTCAACTCGATAGCCAAGCCTCGGCCCAACAAACCACGACCCGCCGGGCGACAGCGGCTGCCAAAACTCAGTGAGCAACTCGCGCTCCGTGCCCGCGCGCGCAATCGTGCGCCACTCGGCGCCCCACGAATTCATCCACGAGCGCACATACATCCCCGTGAGCGTGAAGGTGTTCTCTTCAGCGAAGTCGGAGCTGAGCTCCAAGCCTAGTCGCAGTCGACTTGTCGCCCACTCGGATTCAACAGCCGTAATGGACACCACACGCTCACCTGACTTCTCGCGATATGCAACGTCGACTCGGTCGAAATCACCGGTTCCGTATAAGCGCCGGACAGCGTCGTCCATCTTGCTGCGCGACACCGGCTCGCCGGGCTTGATGCCCGAGATCGCCGCCACCACGCTTGGCGGTGCGAAGCGCGTACCCTCAACCTCGACACGATCTACGCGCTCCGGTGTTGCAGGCGCACCCATGGGCGCGGCCAGAGATGAAGCTGCCGCCGGCTTCTGCGGCGCGCTCGTTGCGAGTAACGTTTCACCGGGGGATGAGAAACGCGCGAGCCTCTCGGCTAGCCGTTGCGCGGCGCGCTCACCGATACCAATCACTTTGGTTGGGTCAGAGAAATCAAGAAAGCTCGTGCCATCGAGCGCAGGCGAGATCAGAATGTCTTTGTCTGTCAGCTGGCGCATCGAGCGCTTAACGTTTTGCTCGGTCAGGATGTGGAGCATCTGGTTGGCCACACCAAACGCGGTTTGCAGTTCCTCTTCTGTCGAGAGCGGTGTGCCGACATTTACCGCGATGATGATGTCCGCGCCCATATTGCGTGCGATGTCCACGGGCAGATTGCGTACCAAGCCACCATCGACAAGCAGACGACCGTTCACACGTGTCGGCGGGAACAAACCCGGAATCGATAGGGACGCGCGCACCGCGTCGAACAGCGAGCCCCCATCGAGCACCACCATATCGCCGTTCAACAAATCGGTGGCAACTGCCGCGAACGGCACTTTCGAGCGGACCTCTGCCTCTTCGCCGGGCCGAGCACCGAGTAGCTTGCTCAGGGCACGCTCCAGTTGGCGCGCGTTCGCCGCTGACGGTGGCACGCGAATGCCATTACGCGAAATGTTGAACTGCAGGTTTGACGGAATCTGAAAATCTTCGTCTTTGCGGCGCATGCTGGATTCA